>JAITVO010000275.1 GCA_031285765.1 Cytophagaceae bacterium
CTGCATGATATTTAAAGTTCACAAGACGCGCATCCATTCTAAAGTTGCCGTTAGCATTGGTATAACGTATATGAAACCGGAAAAACATCATTTAAATTAATTCTGTTGAGCTACTTAAAAGGCGTAATGAAGTCGAGAAACTGTTTCGACAAATCAAAAGATCCAGAAAGGTTTTTACCCGTTACGAAAAAACAGATAGAATGTATATCGCATTTGTTATGTGTGCGTTAATGATTGATTATTTAAAATAGTGTTAACAGAACTTAGATAATCATGGGTTACAATAAAAATTGCTATTTTTCGGGGATTGTAACGTGAAAAATGCTACCAATATTAACGATTGATTCCGCGTAGATTTTGCCGCCTAATTTGTCTAATATTTTGTGTACGATTGGTAACCCCAAACCGGTGCCGCTTTGGGCGGCAGGATTGATTTTTGTGAAACGGTGGAATATTCGCTCAATATCGTTGGGGGCAATGCCTACGCCCGAATCTTTTACGTAGAAGTGTATATTGCCGGCTTTGGGGATAATGCCCAACTCCACGTATCCTTTGGGAGTAAACTTGGTTGCGTTGTTAATTAAATAGTCGATAACCTGAACTAATCGTGCACGGTCGGTGCGAAGTGGCGCAGAGGTCATTTTTTCGATGTTCTCGTCCAAACGGATTTCGAGGTTGGGATATTTTTCGCGGTATTGAGGAATCACGCTGGCGTTGACATCGTCAAGAATATCGCCTACAGTGATATCGTGGATATAAAATACGGTTTGTTCGGCTTCGATTTGCGAAATTTCGACAATGTCGTTAACAATCTGAAGCAGTTGAAAACAGTTGTCGTTGATAGTTTTCAGGAATATTTCCTTTTCTTCTTCGGGAATGAGGTCGTCGATAATCAGGCTCGAAAAGCCAATGATGGCGTTCATCGGCGTGCGTATTTCGTGCGACACGTTGTTGAGGAATGCCGTCTTCAGCCTGTCGGCTTCTTCGGCGCGTTCTTTGGCGGCAACAAGTTTCTTTTCAAAAATCTTCTGTTCGGTTTCGTCCACCATATATCCGTCGAGCGAAAATACCTGCTCCTGAACCGAAGCCGATACTGCT
Organism: Cytophagaceae bacterium; assembly: GCA_031285765.1. Taxonomy (GTDB): domain Bacteria; phylum Bacteroidota; class Bacteroidia; order Bacteroidales; family Marinilabiliaceae; genus WRMI01. Next base: position 1,099 of record JAITVO010000275.1, read on the forward strand.
CTGATATGAAACCATGTCTTTTTGTTTTCTTTGTTGAACGAAAAGGTTTCGTCAACCACCGAGCCTGTTTTAAATGCGTTTTCGATGGCGTCGAAAAGCTGCTTGCGCTCGTCAGCGGGGATGTTCTGCTTAAATCCGAACATCATTTCGGCGAGATTATCAATCGGCAAACCGGTTATTTTAACCCAACCGTTGCTTACAAACGAAAATGTCAGTTCCAGCGGCTCAATACTTACGGCTTCTATCCTGAATACGGCTCCGTTAAACATGTTGTCGCAAAGATTGGCATACTGTTTCTCTTTATCGTCCAACTGCCGGCTTTTGTATTCAACCAGCAGTTTCAGTTCGTCCTGATGCTCGCGCAAATCTTCGTTGATAAGGTTGATTGTATTACGCTGTTTCGATATTTTTTGAAGAAAAACTGTTAGTAATGCTATTAAAACAACACATCCTGCAATAAAATAAAATAAAATGTTGCGTTTGTTTTGTTCCTCTCGCAGTTTAAATTCCGACTGCTCGCGTGCTCTTACTTCCGACAGTTTTACAACATTCTGCTTAATTTTTTTGATGGTTTGCAGCGTATCGCTTTTTGAATGTTCGTTAAAATAATAGGCTGCCGAATCAAACTGTTCTTTGGAATAATATATTTTGGCGATGTTTTGTAACGCATTTTGCCGCAATGCAGGAACTTCTGTTTGTACCGAAAACTGTTCGACTTTTTTAGCATAAAAAAGGGCTTTGTCAAAATCTCCTGTGTTTAAATAATAATTGCCCGCGTTGGAGTAATAGATAACGGCAGAACTCATCCGATTGTATTTTTCTGCGATTTCAATACTTTTATCAATATAATAACTGGCGCTGTCGTAATTATTTAGTGCGGCATAATATTGGTGAAAAACGTGATAAACAGTAGAGAGGGAATGTTCAACCTTTGAATCGCGCTGAGCTTGCAACGCCTTATTGGCATAATAAAAGGCTGAGTCGGGCATGTTGGGTAAATAGTCGAACGCTAAGTTCGAATAATTTACTATCAGTATTTCTGCCATCTGCAATTTCTCGAAACTGCTGACTGCCAGTTTACGATATTCTAAGCCCAGCTTCTTTTCACCCAATTCTATATAAATGCTACTTATCAAACTGCAACAATATCCTCTTGTCCGTTCAAGTTCAGGATGTTTTTCGGTTATAGCCAGTGTTTCGTTCAAATAATCGAGCGCTAAATAGATGTCGTTGTTGCGATAGGCTTTCATTCCACGCGTATAAAGCTGGGTGGAGAGCGCTTGATAATTGTTACTCTGTTTGGCGAGTGTAATCGATTTGTCGGAGTAGTAATCGGACTGAACATTATCTCCCATATTAAACAGTCCATTTGCCCACGTGCTGTATAAATCAGCCAAATCGTGCAAGCTGTTTAGTTTTGTAAATCCGGTTTCAGCCATTTGTACATATTCAAGCGCCTTTTCGTTTCTGGAATGTCTGAAATTAACCCGTGCCAACTGATAGTATGCTTTATTAATTAAGAGATGGTCGTCCTCTTGTTTGCCTATTTCCAGCGCGCGCAAAGCGTATTCTTCCGTTTTGCGGCTGTTAATGTCAAAAAATCGGCTTGCCTCTTTTACAAGCCCCATTCCGCTGGTAGTATCAGGAGTTTCTTCCCCGTTTTGTCCCTGCATCCCAACGCCGGTCAGCGACAGGAAAATAACGATAACAATGTACCGGCAATAGTTATACATAATTGCAACAATATTATTTACTGTACTGTATCCAAGTAAAAAAACGCTACAAATGTACGGCAATACACAATCAAAAAAAAGACAAAGTTTACTAATGATTCAAAAAGTATTAGTTGCTTCTGTTACGCCGGCTACACTTTTTCAACAATACTGTCAGTCATGGCTATAAAATTACAGCCACTGTACAGCATGAGTTACTAACCTTGAACTTTAAGAAGCCGATTGGAATTATTAACAGGCTGTTCCAGAAAATATTTAATCATTTTAGGTAACCTCTAAAAACTCCAATTTCTTCGTTATGCTTCGGACGATAAAATGCTCATTTACGTTCATGTAAACTGCGCTTTTATCGCCTCGCAAGCCTCGAACTTTGAGTTTTTAGAGGTTCC
>JAITVO010000285.1 GCA_031285765.1 Cytophagaceae bacterium
TTCAAGCTTATTGAAAGAATGTTTGCCGTAGTGAACAGAGGTACCCCTTTCGTCAAAATGGCAACATTCGCAAACAATTAAAAATAAATCAATAAAAACATCTAAATTATTTGGAAATAGCTTAAGACACCATGCCATCCGGTTCCTTTTTAAACTCAAATAAAATTGATTTGCGAACAGAAGCAACAATGGGGCATGCCCCATTGCCGGTGCAGGATGAAACTCTAAAAATTTGCAATTTCCTCAACAGCTTTATCCAACAGGTTGCCGAAGCTGAATGGAAGCCGGCTGCTGTTATTATGAACAGGGCTTTGTGCAAAGTTGAACGATGCAATTTCGTGTTGCGACAAAAAAGTATGATAAAACAGATGGCTCCTTTTGGCAAGATATTCCTGTTCGGTTTGTCCGGGAGTGGGAATCAGGACGGCGCTCTTTTGCAGAAACCACAAATCCATAATGGTGGTGTAGCCCGACCTCGAAATTACAATAGGCGTATTGGCAATGTAGCCAGCCAGCGCTGAACTTTCGAGGTGTGGCACAATTTTTATGTTTGACGGCGATGGCGGCACATCCTGCTCTTTTAAAGTTCCTGCTACCATCAAACATTTTACGTTTTCGGACGACAGTTTCTCAATCAACATTGTTTGTAACAGGGTTCGCTGCGGCTCTGGACCCGATATAATTACCAGCACATCGTATTTTTCGCTGGAAAAACAGGAGGGATACGCATCCATAAACCGCGACAAAGCACCCGTAAACCGCGCATTTGCGGGAAGCGGGTATTTATGCGCAAGGTCGCCCGCCAAACTGTACGGCGGCAAATTGTCGGGAATCCAGCAAAGGTCGAACTGCGAAACAAGCCGCTTTATCAGGCTGTTCACAGGTTTTTCGAACCACTTGCGCAGCCTTGGCAACTTCAGCATCAATTGATGGGTTATAATGACGCTCTTTACCTTTGGATGCCTTACACCGTAACGGTTATCCGAAATAATGCAGACAGGATTGTACTTTTTTACAAGCTCGGCAGTCAGCTTTTTTTCGCGATACACCCATAGCAATGCCGATGGAAGTTGCCTGAGAAGTTGCAATGTTTGACTGTTACCTTTTGAATACAAAATATGCTTTCCCTGCAGCAATTCGGTTTCGATGCAGGGAAATTCGGCGCTCACGAGGTCGAGTACTGGCTGCTCGCCGGCAACTATCACGCGATAATTATGCTTCAGCAGCCTGCGGATAACCGGAATATCGCGGGAGGCATGCCCCAACCCCCAGTATAGCGGGCATATCAGTATCACGCGCCGTGCATCCATCGGTACATCACAAGGTTACCCGCACGGGGATGCCAACTTGTTTCAGCCTTTCGGCGATTTCGTTCATTTTTTCGGGCGACGGCTTTTCGAGCGATTTAACCGGCGTATCGCGGGCAATGGGATAAATCATTACTTCGCGCGGCGCAATTTCTTTTACCAGATTCGTCCATGCCACCACCTCTGCATCGGCAGTATTGTCAACGGGTACGCCATCCACATTGCCTTTTACAAAAAGCGTTTGTATAATCACCTTGCCGGCAAATCGTTTTAAATAATTAATCGTTCGGTTTAAATCGAAAGCCTTTGCCGGAACGTTTATTTTTTGAATGGTTTCGGGCAAAGCCGAATCTAATTTCAGAATATTATCATCAACTTTTAACAGTGCGTTAAAAACATGGGGAAGATGAATCCGTGTGGTATTCGACAGCACGGCAATTCGCGTATTGGGGCAATAAATGTTTCGCAAACGGACGGTTTCGTCAATAATTTCGGCGAAAGCCGGATGCATGGTAGGTTCGCCATTGCCGGCAAAGGTAATAACGTCGGGATTTTTGCCTTCGGCAGCCAATTCTTTAAGTTTAATTTCCAAAAGACTTACAACTCCTGCCGTTTCGGGGAAATCGGCCGGCGGCGTTCCCTTTGGGGGATTGAATCCACATTCGCAGTAAATGCAGTCGAAAGAGCATATTTTTCTTTTTGCGGGTAAAAGATTTACGCCAAGCGATGCACCCAGTCGGCGGCTTGTAATGGGACCAACAATAATGTCGCTGAATAAAAATGTTGCCATGTCGGTTTAAAATTTTGGCTGCAAAATTATAACAATATGTGAGAATTGTAACATGCCCCCAGATAAATATGGAGGTTATGCATCGGGAAACGCCTGACTGTATTGTGCAAAACTGTGCTATGCACAGCATAAGCGAAAAATTGGAAGTACAAAACTGTTCCACTAAACCTATTCGGAAAATATAACAACAGTTATCAATCGAGTTAAACTCAAACAAAATTGATTTGCGAATAAAAGTAACAATGGGGCATGCCCCATTACCGGTGCAGCACGGCGGTTGAGCCACAACATAATACCTCTGTTATTTGCAATTCATTTCCGCTGGAGTATAATTTTGGCTAAAGCCAACGGCTATGAAACATTACGCCTCCAATCATTGCCATCGGCTTCAATCAACAGGTGCAAGATGTACTAAAAACGGCTTTAGCAAAAATCATCAATGGACTTCTTCGGAAAATAGCAACAGGATGTTTTATTTACACCCGCCATCTCATCGCTTTCGCGGATATTCTACCGTTCCTTTTGACAATGGGGCATGCCCCATTGCTGCTAATGCCGCATCTCTATTAACAAGGGGATTAATCCCCTTGTCGGGATGAACGGTTGAGCAGGTGTAAATGTGTGTTTCAATACTATTTTCCGAAGAAGTCTAATCCATTTTCTGAAAAAAAAACGAGTGTTGTACAGCATTTAGCTGCGGTTGGGGAGCATTTAGCTGCGGTTGGGGAGCATTTAGCTGCGGTTGGGGAGCATTTAGCTGAGGTTGGGGAGCGCTTAGCTGCGGTTGGGGAGCATTTAGCTGTGGTTGGGGAGCGCTTAGCTGCGGTTGGGGAGCATTTAGCTGCGGTTGGGGAGCATTTAGTTGCGGTTGGGGAGCATTTAGCTGCGGTTGGGGAGCGCTTAGCTGCGGTTGGGGAGCATTTAGCTGCGGTTGGGGAGCGCTTAGCTGCCCCTTGTATTTCGTTAACAATCGAAACTTAAACACGCAAAAAAGTAACAAACTGTAAGTTGAGCTAAGAGAATAGAAGTTGGAGTTATGCAATAATCAAAGCATTACAAAGTAATATATGATGAAGCATACAATGAAAAATTTATCGAATAAAAAGAAGATGCAATGTTAGTCATTAAGGCAAAAAAAGAAAACGCAACAGCCATCAATACTTTAAGTGCCGCAAAAATTATCCACCCACAAACATTTTATTACCTCTGCTGTCTGTTTTTTAGGAAAAAACGGGCTAACTTGCGCCCCCAAATAAAAATTGTTTTAAGGTGAATAAACAGTATAACAATAAAATAGAACATCGCAGCTGCGCTTTTTTGAAGCGATTCTTTCTTTTATGGTTTATCGTAAGTTCAAATATTGTGCTGGCTGACAGCAACGACAGTGTTTACTATTCTGTTGAAGCAAAATATCATTACGGCATATTTATTCCGCACCACAGCGACTATATTTATCAGGTAAAAGATTACATACAGGGAGGAGAGGTAAATGTTATTAGAACACGCTACCGGCATGGCGTGTGGGAAAACAGTTTTAACCGTATAGAATTTGGTTTTGGAATGTGGTATGGCTCTTTTGGAAACGATGATGTGTTTGGCAGAGGCATTGCCTTGTATCCCTTTTTGAACTTACAGCTTTTCCAGTTGGGAAAATTAAGCGCTAAAGCTCGGCTGGCTTTTGGTGGCGGCTTTGTCAACCGCCCGTTCGACATAAATAATAATCCTTTCAACACAGTTTTTGGCTCCCACATTACTGCATACGGCGGTTTGGGATTGATGGTTCATTATCCCGTAACAAATAGAATTACACTGACGGGAGGCATGGCTATTAATCATTTCAGCAACGGTTCAACCCGCAAACCCAACAACGGAGCCAATACTGCTTCGGTTTCGGCAGGTGTGCGATACAACCTGACGCCAGCGCCCGAAACGTTGCCGCAAAAGATAAAAATGGCGGCGTTATCGAAGCGCGAACTTCTGCTTTTGTTTAGTGCAGGACGAAATCAGGCGGCGCATTACAATCCAAAAATGTACTGGTCGGGAAGCCTGACGGCAACGTATCTGTGGCATATCAACCGAAATGTGGCTTTGGGAACGGGAGTTGATTTTATTAAATATGGTGGCGCGCCTTACTCACATATCCGGTACCAGCACATCGACCCTCAAGCATCTTACGGCTTGCGCGATGAATTGTTCATGGGTACATTCGGAACAGCTGAATTTCACTTCGGAACAACTGCAATATACTTTTCGCCCTCCGTTTATTTGTACACCGGCACCACACCGCCTCAACCCTATTATGCCCGAATGGGCTTGCGCCAAAAAGTTTACAAAAACATCGTGGCTCACATGGGGATTAAAGCCAGCTTTTTTACAGCTGAATTTATCGAATTTGGAATCGGATACAGGTTTATGCTCAAACAGAATTGATTTGCGAATAAAAGCAGCAAGGGGATTAATCCCCTTGTCAATATACTCAAGCGGAAATAAATTGCATATAGCAGAGGCTTCATGTACCGGTTCAACCGCCAGCCTGCACCGGCATTGGGGCATGCCCCATTGTTACTTCTGTTCGCAAATCATTTCTGTTTGAGTATAAAAAAAACAACTCTCGCGCATCAAGTTCAAAAAGATTCTGAGTTCAAGGTTTGATTTGCAAACCATAATCTTTGAACTCGGAACTTTGAGCTATTGTGCCAGCGACAGCCTGAAACTCACGCCGAAGTTACTGTTTGTAATCGGGTAGCCTGTCGAAATGTAAGGAGCATTGCCCTGACGGTCGTAGTAGAGTTGTACGTTGAACGTATCGCTCAATACGTAGTCGGCAGTAACCTTCCAAGTTACGGTTTTCTGTCCGGCGGTAATCTGATTTACGCCTTCTTCTATTTTGCGAATGATGGAGAAGTTGTCGCGCAAACCGATGTCGAGCCGAAGGTTAAGATCTGACGACATCGGGCGTTTGCCTTCGCGCGAGCCAAAGAACATGTCCATTTTGTCGAAACGGTATCCTACGCCAATCACCCATTCGCCTGTGTAGTTCTCGATGAGCTGATTGTTACTGAGGCTAAGGTTGAGCGAGCGCCCCTTTTTGTATTCGGCGCGTGTCGAAAGACTGTTGACCCATGTGATGTTGAACTGTAACAGCGGCGAATACTCTTCGGAAATAACCACGCCGCTTATTTGCTGCTTCGGAATGAAGTTGCCTGTTGCATCCTTTTCGAAACCGAATCCGTTTCCGTTGTCTATCCAGTCGAGGTTGGTTTGGAACGAACTGACACTGTAAGTTGAACGGTAGGCGTGTGCAATTTCGAAAGCCTTGATATATTTTTGCAGGGCTTTTATTTTTCCTAATCCATCGTAAGTAATACGCCAGTTGGGTTGCAGCTGTTTGAGCGAAGGCATTGCATCGAGGAATATGCTGCTTGCCTGCTTTCCCGAATAAGCCGCCAAAAATGCGGGAATCATTACCTCTTGCGATGTTAGCCCGTAACCATCGGCAATCTCGCCTCCAGAGGCGTAACGTCCTCCACCCACAGGGTCGTGTTCACCGGCACGTTCCATGCCAAGCCGTTGCGAAATTATCTTTCGGTTGTCGATAAACCTGTCGAATGCTTCCGACTCAAACAATCCTGTTTTTGCTACCTTTTTGAACGAAGTAGCAAAGATGTTGTAAGTCATCGAAAAGTTACCCTGCTCTACGGTATTGAAAGCAGTACGTGCGTCGATTTCGGGATTGGCGCCGGCGGCATAAAAATAGTATTCCGAAATGTTGACGGAAGCTCTTCGGTTGCCGTTCAGTTCAATCCTGAATCCCTTTATCGGCTCAAGCGTTGCCCTGATAGTAAAGTCGTCGTTACGGCTCATGGTGTAGGCATTGTTGAGGGTAGTATCTTTTGTTATCCATCCTTTACGCGACGCCTGCTCTGCAAAGTCGCGCGCCTGCCATCCCAATATAAATGGCAGTCCGGGTTCGGTCAGGTTATTATTGCTGCCCAAAAACTTCGATTCGGGTTTATACCCGGGCAATACAGTAGCGTTGTTTTGTGAAAGAGTAACATTAATATTTTTAACACTTGTAAGCAGCCGCGCACCATACTCCATCGCAATCTTAAAGGGCGATACTGCGGGAGGCGGCTTGGTTCCCGTAATCATCACACGGGCATTTTCGTTATTCTCTTGCGCGGTGAATGTAACCGTGTTGGCATCCACAACATTGTGCGTACCTTTCACAGCCTGCCCCGAACGGTTAAACACGCGCACGGTTACAGTAGTTGTTTGCAGATTGTGATTAATGGTGAAGGCAGTATCTTTCACCAACTTTATGTTGTTTTGCGAAAAGCGTACCGATTCGCCTGTTTTTTTCTGCGCAGTGGCGGGACGGTCGAGCGCCTTCAGATACTCCGATTTGCCGTAGAGCGTGGTAAAGTTGAGCGTTCCTGTTCCCTGCATGTTGTTGGTGTTGCGAATGGTGTTTCCCCAGTCATACTCGTTATCTCTTGTAACCGGCGCCATCTGCCATGCGTAGGTAGCGCTGTAGTTCACCGTACTCGAAACCCAGTCGAGCAATGGAAGTTTGTTTACAGGAACCGTATAACTTGCGTTGACGGTATGCTGATAGTCGGCTACTCTTCCAAAGCTCATAATGTTACGCATCACCGAATCTTTCCATAGCTCGTACTCATCTTTAAAGAGGTCTTTGTTAACAGCGCCCTGCGGTTCATAGATAATAGCATACGTTGAACTGCGGAAGTCGAACCGCAACGATTTTGTAAAATTATAACTCAAGTCGAAGTAGCGATTCCAGTAAAAATCCTTATCCACACTCAAAGGAATCTTATAGTCGGGATTGTTGATGTTTCGCAACTGCTCATCGCGATAGTTGCGCGATACCTCCCAGCGGTAGCCCAGCTGCGTAGGCATCGGCGTAAGGTTGAAGTCGCGAATCAGCGCAAGATGCTTGCTTTTGACTCCCTTAAACGGTTCAAAGGTTGTTGGGCGGTTCATAAAGTTGTAGGCAAGTATGCCGCGATAGTTTTTATCGGTAAGATATTCGGTATTTACATTGGTTTGCGTTGTTTCGTTGTACGAATAGGTCGCGCTCAGGTTCGACACATCGTAAAACTTCACGTCGGGCGATTTGGGCTGCAACCTTACGTTGGTAAGATTGAAACTCTTCCGCTTCACAACGTCCTGCGCTATTTGTTTGATGCTGTCGCGCTCGTGCTTAGAATCTGTATTTTCGAGTATTGTTTTCATTTCAATATCGGGGTCGAGCGGCGAGTATTTTGGCGTTGCAACCTCTTCGCTTATGCCGACGTACATGGGTACCGACAGGCGACTTTCGGGTCCGAGCAGCTTGCCGAGTTCAAGATTGGTAGCCACATCGTACTGGTAAAAATCTTCCTGACTGCGCTCGGAAACGCCCTTGTCGATGCTGCCGAAGCCGACTGTGCTGACCGTACCGGCAAGCGATACGGTTCCCAAGTCGGCGAGCTTTACCGACATGCGTCCTGTGGCAGCCCAGCCGCCTTCTTCGTCGAAGTCCGACAGCCGTAATTCGTTCACCCAAACCTCTACCGATTTCATTTCGCCTGTTCGGTTTCGCACCCCAATCATAATGGAACGTACATTGCCCAGATTAGGATTCCCTTTTATCTTTACACGATTGTTCGGCTTGTCGGGGTCGTAACCCATATATACCATCATATTGCTCACATTTGAGCCATCTCTGCGCTTTTCGTCGTTGCGTTTCAGTTTTATATTCTGAAACAGTTCCAGCGGAATATCGAGCATGTTCTCTTGTGGCCAAACAATGTACCTGTGCGAAGTATTGTCGTTGTTGTACCTCTCTACGCCAACGTTCCATGGAGTTAGTTTCAGCGGTGTCGAATATTCATAGTAGTTGCTCTTGAAGTCGGTACCCAAACGCAAGAATATTTCCACTTCGCCATCGCGCAAGTCGGGGTAATCTTCGAGCGCTTCGGCATGTACTTCCATTTTTATTCGGCGATACTGACGCATATCGTAATTGGTTGTTTTATATACTTCGCGCGAATCGCCTCGTCCAAGCTCGGTAATCTTGAGCGACAGCGCCTGCTCGTTCAACAGGTTTGCTGATGGTGAAGCGCTGTTAATTACCCGCGAAACGTTGGGCGGCAACACATAGTTTACCGGCTTGCGGTTGGCATGTTCCTCAATATTGACTGCCGATATTTCGAAATTGGTATTTTCATTAACAGTTACATTCGGAGTTTCATCGGCTTCAACAGTCGATTGGGTATATTCCCGCCAGTCGGCGCGAATCAAATCGAGCGTAGCAAATCGAAGAATGGTTGTGTCTTCAAAGTTGTGAAGGAACATCCGCATAAAGCGCACCGAACTCAAGTCCTGCATCTCACCCTGCACCTCGTCGGGAGCGCCCAGTGGAATGGTAAACTGATACCAGTTGATGGTTTCCGTGTTGCCGTTTCGCAAAGTTACTTCAGCCGGCTTTACTTGCGTAATGTAAGGATGCGTTAAGTCCATGCCCGGTGCAAGCGTTATTTTGTACTGATAATAACTTTCGTTTTCGCTCAACGTGTTGTCGCCATTAATGTCTTCGCTGTCGGGAATGGTTGTTGCGGCAGTACTGTAAGCGCCTTCGGTGGGGCGCGAGTTGCCTTCGGGATTGTTATAGTGTTTATAACGGTCGTGAATACCTGCCCGCGCTTGGTCTAAATCGTCGCCGCGATAGTAATGAAAGTCGTCCGAAGCAGGGTCTTGCAATATTCTGTTGTATGCTTCTTCGGTAATAAGTCCCTGATTTCGCAGGCTTTCCATAGCGCTTAGGTAACCACGGTAATGTACGAATGTTCTTTCATTTTCCGAATTCATACCGTTTAAACCAACATCCTGCGCAAGCCGCGTAGCAGCATCGGTGCTAAAGGCATTCACCAAACTCTGTGTTCGGGGTATGAATCCCCAAATGGTTGTGTCCATATCAAATGGCTCGTTGGGTCCGGGCAGTCCCTGCTCAAAAAACTTGCGCGAATCGCGCAGTATGTCTTCCGATACATCGCCTATGTTAATATAAAGATCGCCCCCCTTGTGGTCGGGATTATAAATAAACGGGTCCATCAGCCAAAACTCTATCTGATTGATGTTTGCTGCTTCAAAGTCAACGGTTTCCATTTTTCGCATCATCCCGCCCCAGCGGTCTTTGGGATTCTTAAACTGTCCGTTACTGTCCACGTTGTTGGGGTCAAAGTTGTACGGACCGCGCTCGGCAGGATAGTATGCCAAGTTCAAAACCGCAATATTGGTAGGTTCGCCTGTCGGATTGTCCCTTTCGGGATAAATTTCGCGCTGATATACCTCTCTCACATAATGATTCGATTGCTGCACATCGTCGTCCTTAATATGGCTTGGCGTAAGACTGCTGTTTTTACGTACAAACAGCGGGTCGATGGTGTACCACGCCAGTTTCGCGCGGTTGTATCCGTAATCCAAGCCCTGCGACTCCGACTCTATGAAAAAACGCGGCGTACCCGACAATCGCCACGATGTAAAGTATTTCATGTCGATGGGTATCTTCGTCCCTTCAAAATCATCAACATACGATGAGCCTTCTTTGCTGATTACTTTCGGATGTCCGGGTATAAGATGAGCAAACTCGCCGTCGAACGAAATTGACGAAGGTGTTTTGGTTTGTATCAGCGGCAGCTTGTCAATTAAGTTGGTGAGTCCGTTGCTTTCGGTTGTAAAGGCGGTGTTCAATCCCCAAATGGTATTCGAGATAGGCTCGTCGCCATAGTTCACTTTTTGCGTCATAGGGCGCTCGCTCAAGTGCATAATGGTTGCCCCTACATTAAAATTGTCGTTGAAGCGGTAATCGAAATGGCTTCCTATCAGTGTCTTTGTTTGCAAGTTAAACATCGACTGGCTTTCGAGCGATACCTGAATGGGCGTGCCCGACTGCATCAATCCCTGATTGATAATCGAAATGCGTCCGCCAGTGTAATCCACCGTGTAATCCACATTCTCGGTCAGTTTCAATCCTCCCGCTGTTACCACCACCGAGCCGCGCGGAACATTGAACGCTCCCAGAGAAATCTCTGAACTTACCGACGATTTGTAGTTCCCTGTTAGTCGGAACTTGTTTTTTTCGGCCTGCTCAACAGCGTTTGTCAGCGTTGAATCGTAAAGCTCTTTATAAACAAATTTTTTAATAAGCGCCCCTTTGGTGCCCGTTTCCTCATTTCCATCTTCGGTGGTAGCCATAATCATATCTTGCAAGTGCTGTCCAAAAGGCTCCAGCACAGGAAATATAATCCTGCCTTGCGCCGTATTGATGGTAACGCCCGAAACAAAGTCAAATGCACCGTCGGGGTAAGGGTTTGACTGACGGTTCAGGTTGTCGAGCCCCATTATTGAGAGAAACAGTTTTCCGTTCAATCCGCCCTCTTCGGCGGTTTTTCCTTCGGGAAAATAATTGATGTAGCTCCCTGTGGAGTCGTTCATGTAAACCACATTGAAGTTGAAATCTTCGGCGCTCACCTGATAGGCGCCAATGGCGTAAACGTTTTTCATCATCAACTTCCACGTTTTAAGATTGGGCGACGATGATGTACCTTTCAGCGTTCTTAATATAAGCGTTTGCGGCGCTTCGGGACCTGTGTTCGAAAACTCACCCACCTGAAAGCGTTCGCCGTTGTAGGTCAATTCGTAGGCAACCGCCAGTATTTCGTCGGAGTTCAATGCCGTTGTCAGCGAAATATATCCCAACTTGTCGTTCAGCGTATATTCCGTTGGCGACAGCATTCGTGCGTTTTCCAGTTTTTCGTAATCGTAAGTCGGGCGAAGGTTGCTGCCCTGCAATGTTCCTGTAACGCTGTTAATATCTCTGATGTTGCTGTAATCGGTTGTAATTTTGTTATAAAGCGAGTTGCTGCCGTTCGACGGATACTGATAGTTACCGTTGAGCCATCCTTTATTGCTCATAAAGTCGGCTATGTTCTCGCCCAAGTCGGTAAAGGCAACAATGTTCCGCGCAGTTTCAAAGTTATTGGATTTGTTTGTAACCCACACCTCTACTTTGGTAATGGTAAAAGGCGAGTTAATAATCGGAAGGCTTTTCAGCGCATTGTTATATCGCTGGCGAAACTCATGCGAAAGAAAGAAGTGGCGGTTGCGGTCGTAATCGTCAATTGACACGTCGAACTCCTGCGTTTGCGCCCCGCCCTGTATGTCCATCGTTTGCGTCTGCCCTTTCTGTTGCGAAAAGATAGAAGTAACCGTCAGCTTTCCAAACTGCATTTCAGTCTTCAGCCCGAACAGGCTCTGGCTTCCCGTTATCAATGTACCGGGCAAAGGCATCGAAACGTTACCTGCCTCCACCTTTTTCAGAATGTCATCTTCCTGTCCTGCAAATTCAAGATTAATCTGGTTATCGAACTCAAATGTAGCTTCGGTGTTGTAGTTGATTCCCAATTTCAGTCTTTCGCCAATTTCGCCACGAACATTCACCTGTATTTTGGGCTTGAAATCGAAAGTAGTGAAATTTCGGTCGCGCTCCTCCAATGTTGGATTATCAATTTTTGTATTTTTCACACCCAAACTCACTTCGGCAATACCCTGCGGACGCACATTGATAACATTGCTTCCGAAAATACTCTCGAAAGCCTGCCCGCCTATACGCCATGAACCAAATTCGTTTTTAGCGCCCTCTTCCTCGCCGTTGTTCAAATCCCAGTAGCGCTGCATCGACTGGCGCATCTCAAGGTTGTTGTACTGCTCCAGCGTCATAGTGTAAGGCAGTTTTACAGAAATCCCCCCGATGCGCTGATAAAGCGTAACCAATCCCGTTTGGGGATCGTAGGTTGCCTCGTATTTCTGGTTGTCGGGATTAGGCAATGCTATACCTCGCGGGCTCTCTTTGGCTTTCGGCTCAACGGGTGTTGTGATGGGCGGAATAATATCCGAAGGCTCCATCACGCTCTCAATATCGTCCAGCGTGTCGGCTGAAAACGCAAAAGCATCGCCATATACATAATGCCCCGCAGGGGCGTAATCATCGGCTCCTGCTACTGCAAATAAGGCTGTTGAAAGTACAGCGATAAGGCTGTATGTAACGAATCTCCTCAAAAATATAAATCCTTTATAAAAGTTTACAACATCTTTAGCGCGAGCTTAATCAATGCCTCTACCGAGCAGTCGGGCTGCGTTATCACTATCTTTTCGATGGCTTTTTGCGAAGCTGCTCTGGCAAAACCAAGCATCACCAATGCAGATAACGCTTCTTCGCGTACAGTATTGTCCTGTTGAGCAAATAATTTTTTATCAACAGGCTCTTTGCCCATTTTATCCTTGAGTTCAACCACTATTCGCTGCGCTGTTTTCAGTCCGATTCCCTTAATCCCTTTCAGCTGGTCAACGTTGCCCGAAACGATAGCCACTTTCAGCTCGTCGCACTGCATCGACGACATCATCATACGCGCCGTGTTGCATCCAATCCCCGAAACCGAAATCAAGTGGCGAAACAACTCCCGCTCATCCTGACTTGCAAATCCAAAAAGATTATAGGCGTCTTCGCGGATGTTTTCGTGAACAAAAAGCATCACTTCTTTCTTATCTTTCAGATTGGAGTAAGTATTGAGCGATATATTAACAAAAAATCCCAGCCCGTTACACTCAATCACAACATGCGCAGGACTTGTCTGCGCTACCTTTCCTGATATAAAATCGTACATGGTTCTATAAATTAAAGTTTATGTAAATTAATTCGTTAAACTGTGTTGTTTTAATTATGCTTATCAGCAGTTAATTTTGAGCTAAAGCCCGTGTTTTTCATCTTTCATCCGTTGGCTAAAGCCAACGGCAATGAATAAAAACGGCATTCCGAGTCATTGGGGGCTGTAATACAAGATTAACAGGACTCTCAAGATTTATTTTCATCTTGAAAGTCCTGTTAATCTTGTAAAAATCACAGTTCAAAACAATAATCCTTATTTCATTGTTTCATCAACCTTTCAACAACCACTTCCCCGTTGCTCAAATGTGCTTTGAGAACGTAAACACCTGTGGGAATATTGCCTGTCGAAATTGTTTTTTGCGATTGATTAACGTTTTGCTGCAAAACAGGCATCCCAAAAGCATCGTACAATTCAACAGCATTGATTGTAACCG
>JAITVO010000329.1 GCA_031285765.1 Cytophagaceae bacterium
AAATGATGTTTTTCCGGTTTCATATACGTTATACCAATGCTAACGGCAACTTTAGAATGGATGCGCGTCTTGTGAACTTTAAATATCATGCAGCTTAATTATGTGGACTTACTTAATACTACTCTTTGCGCACGTTTATATGAGTGCCCTAAATCATTAAAAAAACTACTTTAATATACATAGCGGTATAATAAACTGTAATTATAACCTATTAATTTATCAGCTATGTCTATAATACAACTGTAATATTGAGGTTGTGCTATTCAAAAATATTTCATATATTTATTCTGGCATTTGAAACCGACAGTTTATTAACCAACGCATCGCGTTATAAAATTAAATATCATGTGGAACGATAAACCCGAAGACCTTTACGAAAAGCGTTTTCACAAGTTGCCTCCTGTAGAGGGCAACGGCGAAAGCATTGTTATTCTCGGCGCCGGCGAAAGTGGTGTTGGCGCAGCATTACTGGCAAAGACGAAAGGGTTCGATGTATTTGTTTCCGATAAGGGAACCATTTCGCCCAAAGCCAAGCTCGAACTGCAACAGCACAACATCCCCTTTGAGGAAGAGCAGCACACTATGGAGCTCATTCTTTGCGCCGCCGAAATTATCAAAAGCCCCGGTATTCCCGAGTCTGCCCCTGTAATGGTAGCCATCCGCGAAAGCGATATTCCGGTTATATCCGAAATAGAGTTTGCCGGTCGCTATTCTAATGCCATTAAGATAGGTATTACGGGCAGCAACGGCAAAACTACCACTACACTGTGGATATATCATATTATGAAAAGGGCGGGGATGGATGTTATTCTTGCAGGCAACATAGGCACAAGCTATGCGCGAGCGCTGGTTGAACGCGACCCTAAATATGCCGTTATCGAACTGAGCAGCTTTCAGCTCGACGACATGTACAACTTCAAGTGCAATGTAGCCATCATTACTAACATTACGCCCGATCACCTGGACAGATACAACAACGACTTCGAGAAGTACATCCAGTCCAAGCTGAGGATTTTGCAAAACATGGCGTCCTCCGGCATCTTTATTTATGATATTGAAGATAAAATATTGCAGGAGCACTGGGATCACAAAACATGTTACATAATGGCGCTCCCGTTCTCGCTTCATCATCCATGGATGGCGGCGTGGAACAGCTACAACCATATACGGTACCGTACGTGGGGCAAGCGATTTAGCGTACACGAAGACGACCTTCGGCTCAGAGGGAAGCACAATATCTGTAACGCTATGTGCGCCGGAATTGCATGCCTTGTGCTGGGCATGACAAAAGCCGATGTGATACACGGGCTCACCTCTTTTAAAGGCGTTGAGCACAGGCTCGAACGTGTTGCCACAGTTAGCGGCGTAACCTACATCAACGATTCGAAAGCAACCAATGTCGATTCGGTATGGTATGCCCTCGACAGCCTCAAACATCCCGATGCCGACGATAAAAAGGCGCGACGGATGTGGAACTTCTACGGAATGTCGAAATACATTGTTTGGATTGTTGGCGGAACCGACAAGGGGAACGATTACAGCCGTCTTTTTCCTTTGGTAAAGGAGAAAGTAAAAGCAATCATCTGTCTTGGAGCCGACAACACCAAGCTGCTCGAAACGTTTGGCACGATGGTTCCCGTCATTGAAGACGTGCACAGTATGGACAAAGCCGTTGCCCTTGCTGCCGCCTGTGCCGAAAAGCGCGACACCGTGCTGCTGTCGCCCGCCTGCGCCAGCTTCGACCTGTTCAACAACTACGAGCATCGCGGACAGTTGTTTAAACAGAAAGTGAATGAATTAAACATTAGAGTTTAGTTATTAGCGCCTAATCACAAACAACTAATCATTAATCACCAAACTCGAATAATAATGGAAACCTTAAAACAATACATCCGAAACATGAAGCACATCAAGGGCGACCCGCGAATATGGATTATCATCCTGTTTCTGTCCGCAGTTTCATTGCTGGTAGTTTACAGCGCAACAGGCGCGCTTGCCTACAAAATGCGTGGCGGGAATACATCTTTCTACATGTTCAAACAGCTGGGATCAATTGCAATGGGTATTGGCGTCATCATACTCATGTCGAACATTCCCTGCCGTTTATATTCGCGCTTTTCGCTGATATTCCTGTATTTTACAATACTGTTGCTGGTTGCCGCCCTGTTTGTAGGCGTCAATCTCAACGTAGCGTCGCGGTGGGTGGAGGTGCCGATAATTGGACTTCGCTTTCAGCCCTCCGAACTGGCAAAGATAGCCATCATCATCTACGTTGCGCGGATGCTGGCACAGCATCAGGACGACCGCGAGGGGCTCAAAAAGGCGTTTCGTCCCATCATGATTTACACCATTATCGTTACAGGCTTAATATTTAAGGACAACCTGTCCACAGCCGCCCTTATATTCGGCATTATAGTAATAATGATGATAATTGGGCAAATACCCTTTAAATATATACTGGGCACCGGCTTTGCAGCCATTGTTCTGATAACGGTAGTGCTTTTGCTTGCGCCAAAGGTCAGCTTTCTGCAGCGTGCCGATACGTGGAGGGCACGAATTGAGCGTTACATTTCGCCCGAAGAAGGCGACAAAGACATGAACTACCAGTCCACGCAGGCAAAAATAGCCGTTGCCACCGGCGGACTGTTTGGTAAAGGACCGGGCAATAGCGAGCAGCGTAACTTTTTGCCTCATCCCTACAGCGACTTTATCTATGCCATCATTGCCGAAGAGTACGGTCTTTGGGGAGCGTTGTTTTCGCTGGTAGCCTATATTTTTTTGCTGGGGC
Organism: Cytophagaceae bacterium; assembly: GCA_031285765.1. GTDB lineage: Bacteria > Bacteroidota > Bacteroidia > Bacteroidales > Marinilabiliaceae > WRMI01. The sequence continues at coordinate 2,789 of JAITVO010000329.1, forward strand.
GAATAGGCGTCATCGTACGCAAATGCACGCGTACCTTCCCTGCATTTATGGCGCTCGGGCTGGGATTCCTTCTTGTAGCGCAGGCATTAATCAACATGGGCGTTTCGGTAGGCATATTCCCCGTTACGGGGCAACCATTGCCATTGGTAAGCATGGGAACATCGTCCATCGTATCCACCTGCATCGCCTTTGGCGCCATCCTTAGCGTAAGCGCGCAAAACAGGGAAGAAACGGAACAGGCAAAAGCAGTAGAATCGTAATGTACAATTGTTTAATAACGCAGAATCCGAAAACCAATTTCACACTTAGTATAAATCAATAAAACTATGAATATTGTAAGAAAGGCATTGGCTTATACCATTACTGCAATACTGATTGCAGGTTGTTCGCCCAAGGGCAGTAATGATAAAACAAGTAATCAATCAACAGACATACGAACAATGAAAATCGGAATTATTTTGGAAACAAAAGAGCCTGAAAAAGCATGGAATGCTTTTCGCTTTGCAAATACAGCCAAAAGCAAAGGCTATGAAATAAAAGTCTTTTTGATGGGAGAAGCAGTAGAATGTGAAGGACTGGTACATGAACGTTACAATGTGGACGAACAGTTGAAAGCCTTTGCTACACAGGGTGGCGAAATACTCGCATGTGGAACCTGCCTTAAATCACGACTGCTCGAAGGAAGTGAGTTTTGCCCAATCTCAACTATGGCTGACTGTATAGAAATGGTTGCATGGGCTGACAAGGTTGTTACATTTTAGCGCCAAAAGGTCTGCTGTTTTATGATGAATCATAGCAATTTTTCATAGTACACAACAAATAAAATTGCTATAATATGAATAGAAGATGCAATATATGTTTCAACTATTAACATTACGAGGGGAGGGTGCGTAACAATACATGTTTTGCACCCTCCCCTCATAACCTTTTGCACATTGGCATTACATTTTCACTTTTACAAGCCAAACTCTTTTTTCAGCGTATCAACATAATCGAGTTTCTCCCAAGTAAAAAATTCTACTTCTTTGGGGACTTCAACGCCATTCACAACCACATTCACCGTTTTCCTGTAAGGTGTTCTGCCCATGTGCCCGTAGGCAGCAGTGGCTTCAAAGATAGGATTCTTTAGTTGAAGACGACGAATAATAATTCCGGGACGCAGGTCGAATATTTTACGGATGCGGTCGGCAATTTCGCCATCGCTCATATTTACTTTGGCTGTTCCATAAGTATTTACGTAAACGCCAACAGGCTCGGCAACACCAATGGCATACGCCAGCTGAACCAGTACCTCGTCGGCAACACCTGCCGCCACCATATTTTTTGCAATATGACGCGCTGCATAAGCCGCCGAACGGTCAACTTTTGAACTGTCTTTGCCCGAAAACGCTCCGCCTCCGTGCGCACCTTTGCCTCCGTAAGTATCAACAATGATTTTACGTCCCGTAAGTCCCGTATCGCCGTGCGGGCCGCCAATTACGAATTTTCCTGTCGGATTTACGTGCAGAATGTAGTTGTCAAACAGCCCTGCAACCGATGAGTTCAGCTTTTTCACCACGCGCGGAATCAATATGTTTTGAACATCCTCTTTGATTTTTTTCTGCATGGCATCATCGTCGGCAAATTCGTCGTGCTGTGTCGATACAACAATAGTATGGATGTGCTTCGGAGTATTGTCGTCGTTGTATTCGATGGTTACCTGCGATTTTGAGTCGGGACGGAGGTAAGTCATCTCTTTTCCTTCGCGGCGAATGTCGGCAAGCTCCATCAAAAGCATGTGCGACAAGTGAAGCGGCAACGGCATGTACTCTTCGGTATCGCGACTGGCGTATCCGAACATCATTCCCTGATCGCCGGCGCCCTGCGTTTCTTCTTCGGCACGGTCAACGCCGCGATTGATGTCTTCCGACTGTTCGTGAATTGCCGAAATAACACCGCACGAACCGCTGTCGAACATATATTCCGCTTTTGTGTATCCAATGCGTTCAATTACCCGACGGGCAATTTTTTGCACAGCAACGTAACCATTGGTTTTTACCTCGCCACTAAGAACGACCAACCCTGTAGTTACAAGAGTTTCGCAGGCAACCCGCGAATTTGGATCCTGACGCAGCATTTCATCAAGAATGGCGTCTGAAATTTGGTCTGCTACCTTATCGGGATGTCCCTCTGAGACTGACTCCGATGTGAATAAATATCCCATGAAAACGATAATTGTTTTGGTCTTTCGGTTTTGAACCGAAAAACAGATTAATAAATTATTAAAACACTGCGAGGGATTGCAAAAAAGCGCGGTTAAATCAAGCGTTTTAGCACTTTTTTTAAGTGGTTGCAATCAGCCAAATCCCTCCACTTTAAAGTATCAAGAATTATTATTCTTAAATACGCCGCAAAAGTAATAATTATTGCTGAATATAGATGCAATGCTTCGTGTTAAATAATGCAAACAACGTAAAGTACACCTTTTTATTATTGGACAATTTCGGTTGAATAGGCTAAGTGTTTATAATTATTTCACATATACAAAAGTTGTCTTATCTTCGCCCTACACAAAATGTAGTTGCAAATAAAATCAAGATACTGACCGACATTAACCGCCTCAAATCGGAAAGCCCTGTTGTACGGTTTCGGCGTGGAGAGAGCCATTGTTTCCGCATGTGTTGCCGTGCCGTATTGCTCAAATCCGAGTGTCTAAGTTTAGCACGTATCGTGGAGCAAACGAAAATGACCGAGTAAAACATCATTGGCTGGGTGAAATGTTTCAAGTCCGAAATCATCAATGGACTGCGTACCCGCCCCTGACAGGATCGCAAACCCATCATGGAGTGTTCAGACGAAGAAGCCGTCCGCAAAGGATCGCCAAAGCATGCGTGCAACCAAAGAAGTCTGACAGAATACATCTGGCAAAATGGCGAGCAATTTGACCTTCAGGCGTTTTTTTTGTCTGACTTGATGCAAGATATATATATATGACCTTCTATTTTAAAGCGTTTAATACAATAATTACAATTGCGTTTTTTGCATATTTATTAATGGGAACCTCTAAAAACTCAAAGTTCGAGGCTTGCGAGGCGATAAAAGCGCAGTTTACATGAACGTAAATGAGCATTTTATCGTCCGAAGCATAACGAAGAATTTGGAGTTTTTAGAGGTTCCCTAATGATTCTTTTATTGGTAAAAGAAATCAGTTGTCCGCAAACGAAAGTCCCCAAAAATAAATACTTTTGTTCATTGTAAATTTGGTTTTGCAAATACAAAGTTACAACTTTTACAGACTAATTTTTAATCCACATTTTTTATCAGACAACAATGATTATTTATCCGAAAATAATTGTTAAAAGTTAACGCAATAACAGTAATTGCAAATAAAAAAACACCTCTTTTCATTATCCATAACTTATATTTTGTACCTTTGCCGGTTGATTTCGATTTCATAATTCGTAATTCGTAATTGAGAAAGTATTAACCGTTTAAATTTATTTTTGGAGATGGGAAAAGTATTAGTAATAGGCGCCGGAGGCGTAGGCACGGTAGTGATTCACAAGATGGCGTATTTGCCCGATGTATTTACCGAAATTATGCTGGCAAGCCGCACCAAAAGCAAGTGCGACGCTATTGCGGCAAAAATTGGCAGCAACCGTATAAAAACCGCGCAGGTGGATGCCGACAATGTGCCCGAACTTGTAGAGCTTATCAACAGCTATAAGCCCGACTTGGTGGTAAACGTTGCGCTGCCGTATCAGGATTTAACCATTATGGACGCATGTCTTGAAACTGGCACTGCTTATTTGGACACCGCCAATTATGAGCCAAAGGACGAAGCCAAATTTGAATACAAATGGCAGTGGGCTTACAAAGAGCGTTTTGAAAAAGCAGGTATTACCGCCATACTCGGTTGCGGTTTCGACCCGGGCGTAACCAGTATTTATACGGCTTATGCTGCAAAACATCACTTCGACGAATTGCATTACCTTGACATTGTTGATTGCAATGCGGGTGACCACGGAAAGGCATTTGCCACCAATTTCAATCCCGAAATCAACATTCGCGAAGTTACGCAAAAGGGAAAATATTGGGAAAACGGACAGTGGATTTATACCGAACCGCACGAAATTCATAAGCCGCTCAACTATCCCGAAATAGGGGCAAAGGAATCGTATCTTATTTATCATGAAGAGCTGGAGTCGCTCGTAAAGAATTATCCGACACTGAAACGCGCCCGTTTTTGGATGACTTTCGGTCAGGAATATCTTACGCATTTGCGCGTAATTCAAAACATTGGTATGGCAGGTATTGAGCCTGTAATGTACAACGGCGTGGAAATTGTCCCTATTCAGTTCCTCAAAGCCGTTTTACCAAACCCCGGCGACTTGGGCAAAAACTACAAGGGATGGACGTCAATCGGTTGCCGCATCAAAGGCTTAAAGGAGGGTAAAGAGCGTACTTATTATATATATAATAATTGCAGCCACGAAGCCGCCTACCGCGAAACAGGCACACAGGCGGTAAGTTATACCACAGGTGTGCCGTGCATGATTGGTGCAATGATGTACATCAAAGGTTTATGGAAAAAGGCAGGTGTATTCAATGTAGAAGAATTTAATCCCGACCCGTTTATGGAGCAGCTCAACATTCACGGATTGCCTTGGGTTGAACTGCACAACATGGATTTGGAACTCTGAAACCATAGGAAAGTGGAAAATTGAGAGTTAGAGAGTGAAATTCTTTTAACTCTCATTTTTCAAATTATTATTCACTTTTTTGTGGATGAATATTGATGTATTTACTTAATTATCTGTTACACAAAAAGTTTTTTCAGTAGCCTTGGAAAGGCTTAATTTTGGCTCCGCCGATTTTCAATTCATAACCGCAAGCGAGCGAAGCGTTTGCCTGTGAGGGTACAAAACGTAAAACAAACCTGCAGTCCCGCAGGGACGACTCTGTGATACGAAGTGCCGTTTCTGCGGGATTTTGAACAAACAAGTGATCACAATTAATTCATGTTATTTTTGATTAGCTAAATCATGTTAGAAATTGCTGCTTTCTACTAAGCGATACATTGGCTAATGACGCACTCCGTTTACTACCGGAGTGCGTAACATCAGTAAATAATATGAGTTAATTACGCCCGATTACCTACCACAAATATTTTAAATTGTTTGATAGAGGTTAGATATAAACACACGTAGAAACGCATTGCAGTACATCTCTACAAAAAAAATTTCTACATGCTACCCCACCAATGCGCTATATCTCCGTCGAATTAAATGTCAATGGCAACAAATCGCCGGCTCGCTCTATTTTTACAATCTTTTCTTTTCCTGTTAGCAGCAGTTGGAACGATTGGGAATAGCGTTTTTCAATTTCTACAAACACTTGACGACATGCGCCGCAGGGTGATACGGGTTGAAAGGTTAATTCGCCGTCTTTAACTGCCACTATTGCCATCATACGAGGAGCTGTGTTTCCATGCAGGGCGCCGGCTGTAAACAGCGTTACGCGCTCGGCGCACAATCCCGACGGAAAAGCGGCATTCTCCTGATTGTTGCCTGTTACAACAACGCCATTTTCGAGCAAAACAGCGGCTCCTACATTAAAATTGGAATATGGTGCGTAAGCATTCTTTGCCGCATCAATGGCGGCATTTACAAGCAACTGTTCACTCTCGCATAATTGCGAAAAGTCGTTAATCTCTACAAATGATAACGATACTGTTTTAGTAATCATAGTTTTAGTAATCATAGTTTTATTATTGTTTAGTGAAGCTGTTCAAAAAGAAAATGGATGAAGCAGAATAACGCGGATTTACACAGGTAATATATACTAAGTAGCTCAACAAAATTAGTTTCAATGATAATTTTCAGTTTTCATAAGCGTTATTCCCATACTGAAATCAAATATAAGTATGGGAAAGATCAAATCACTGGATTTGTCCACGGAACAGATCCGCATTCTGGAGAATGGATACAAGTATGGTCGGGCGCATT
>JAITVO010000347.1 GCA_031285765.1 Cytophagaceae bacterium
GTGTTCATTTAAATGAAAATGGTTGCAATTCAAGAGATTTTACGTTAGATTAAATCGGATAAGGTTAGATTAAATAGGAGGGATAGTTCCGTCGGGACTTGCCTTGTCGCCTACCTGCGGGTCGCCGCTTTCGCGCTCAACGGTCAGTGTAGAGCCTTCCTCCGTGGTCAACTCCATCGCAACAGCCGTTAAGCCTCGCTCTGCATCCTCTACTTTAGAGTAGCCGAGTTTCGCCAAAACCTTTTCTAAGAATGATTTTGACACTTTTACTTCATCTGCCATTTTTGAATTGTGATTAAAATTGTTTGCCTTCGCCGTTGTGGGCGCTATGGTTTTGGATATAAAGCCGAGTTCAATGGCCTTATTCATGTCGATGTGCTTATCCTCTTTCATCAGAGCGCGAAGCGTTTCTTCATCAGCGCCGGTACGTTCTACATACACGTTTACGATTTTGTCTGTTTCCTGCTTCATCTCGCCCGAAAGCCGGTTAAGTTCGCCTGCTGTAAGATGGCCGTCAATAAACGGCAGATATGGCTCATGAATCAGCAGCGATGCGTTGGGTCTGCCGTAACGTCTTTCTTTTGGCGCCGCAAGCAGCAGGATAGATGCCATTGACGCGCATTTGCCCTCAATGGTCGCTGATATTTCTTTGCCGGATGCGCGGAGTTTGTCATATATCGACCATCCCTCTGTTACTTCGCCTCCATTACAGTGAATTGAAATATCAATAACGCCGTCGTCGTCGGGAATAGATTCAAGAAACGATTCAACAGAATCATACGACACGCCACTATCGATGCCAAAAAACAGCTGCATAAACTGTCTGCTGTTCTCGCTTATGATGTCTGAATTTATTTTGAGTTTTGCCACGCCTCTTTCGATTATTAATTACATAATTAATGTGGCTACAAAGGTATGGATGAAAGTAAAAAAAGTTACTGCAAAAGTGTTGCAGTAACTTTTATATGCTGTATTTAAGACACTTACAGCTTTTGAATCGGCGTTGCCGGCAATATGATATTGATATTCATATCCTGCAAGGCGGCTGATGTCATTACGTTGCTGGCTGGGGCAATCTGAACGGGAACCCAATCCTGCTCCCCGGGGTCATCTACATTATAAGCAAACATCCAAACAATTGGAGAGGTAAACAGCGATGTCAGTATAAAGAAGTCGTTTGGATTTACTAATGAGGCAAAACCGCCGACTGTTTGGGTTTCGTTTCTGTTTTGACGTTTGACATTGCAAAACCAACGCCCAAATGCTTCATAGTCCATATTAACTGCTTTGTCGTCGGCTTCTGTTTGAAATGTTATATTACGCTGCGAAACCAAATAATACCGATAAAAACCCTGCCGGTCAATCCAGCGCAGATAAACGCCATCGGAACAGTCGTTTACAACAAGCCGTATCTCTTTTTCAGGCGCAATTCCGGGTTTGAGCCGAAAAGTGTAGTCAAAGGTATAATCAAACGTGTTAATTACGTCGTCGCCCGACCCGCCAAAACGGTAAACAATTTCGCGCTGCGCGTTACCGGATGGAGAGATGTTGTTGATACCCTCGTATGTGTCGCCATCCTGAAGTACAAAATTGCCCCCGTCGATACTCTTATATATCGGCAGTCCATCGCGGGCAAAAACCGAAAATATAAATGGAAAGGCTGTGAAATAGGTTATTTCGTGCGATGGATTAAATGTTTCGCCCGGACTGATGGCTCCCCAAATGCAATGTGTTGAAAAGCCGAAAAATGTACCGCCTATATCAACTCCAATGGATAAGGCTATCCCTGTATTTGATACGCCAACTTTACCCGGATTGGTTAAAATATCAAACATTTGTTGCAAATAATACGATATGTCAATTTTAAATATATCACTACTGCTTTCTCTAATATCAGTGAATTGTTTTCCATTTCCCGAAATACTCACTTTTATAGTTGTAATACTTACATTGCCAAACCCTTTGATAATTATCAATTCCCTGTTAAATGCAAAGCTGATAGCTTCTAAATAGCTAATAGTTATAGAAGTTCCTTGATAATTGATAATTTTTGTTCTCATTTTGTGTTCAATTTAATTGATTTAATTATGTCAATTGCCATATTATCCGCTATTTTACTGTATATAGCTTCAATTGTTTTTGGAATCTCGCGGGAATAAACATCATCACTTCCGCCTTTGTGGAAAAGAGCCGTGCCTTCTGTCCTTATTTTATGCGCAATTGCTCCCGCCAGCGACATGTCGCCGCGCTCCTGCGCTGTGTATTTAGGCTGCCATTTATCAGATGCCTTACGCAGATAGGGCATCGGCTCGGCTTTAATGCCCTTATCCCGCATCCACTGTAAAATGATTCCGGTAAACCCGTATGGAACCTTCCCTCCTGCGCGTCCAGTTTCCAGAACATGAAAAGCCCGCCGTCCTGTAAGCATCCCGCCACGCTCGGTTTCGGTTACTTCAAGGCTCTGCGCCGTTCTGCCCGATGCCTGCCTGCCTGTCGAAACAATATTTTCGGCAATGCGACGCTTCAAGGCCTCAAGTTCCGCCCGTACATTTTCACGGATGATGTTATTTAGATTCATTCTACAAATTAGCTATACAATCGCCTGTCAATTCCTCCAACTCTAAATTAAGTACCACGCCTGTTACGTTGTCGGACAGCTTGTCGTACACAACAGAATAAGGAATATTTTCCGGCACCTGCCTAAACCATCCCGACCGGTTTACGGCGGCAATAAATCGTTTGGCAAAACCTTTCATGCGCTCAACAGTCGGCTCATTGGTTGTGCCGTCAAAATCCAATTCCGCGAGGTCAAGAAATGCAATCATAGCGTTTGGACGGTCGCGCAGCCTGCCGTTTTTATTCAGCAACGTCCCAGATACAGGAAGAATATACAGACATGCAGGCAGTACTGTTTTCGACAACGTGTAATTCGAGCGCGACCAGTCGTTAAACTCAAAACTTAACCCACCTATGCCTTCGATAATCTCTTTTACTTTTTCATCTATTCTCATCGCCTTTTCTTTAGAATTACTTCATTTAACCTTTTTTGAAATATCTCTGTAAGGTTGTCGTTTTTCATGCAGGTGTAAATACGAATCCACGGGGTTTTCTCTGCCTCCTCGTGGTCGGCTATCCCCATGCGCTTCGCCCACCAGTCGAGCGTACCAAACAGCCCGAAATTGAGTTGTTCAATCCCTGCATGCCTCTCCTCTGCCGATGGGCGGTGCTGTATCCGGCTGAACATTTTTACAATACGCGCAAGTTCGTGTCTGGCAAACAGAATGAATGCCAGCACATCTATTGCGGGACACATCAATAATTCTTTTTTGCTGACATTTATCACTGTTTTAAAAGATGTGTACAGCAATTCATCCTCTGTTTTGCAACTCTGCAACAGCGTCAAATCCGCCCACGTAAGACGGTTAAAATCTTTTGGGACGGGCTTTCCGGCTATTTTCGCAGGCTTGTAATCCTTTAATGCGTCGTATATATTTTCGATGGTTTTGGCTGATGCGCCGAACAGCGATGAAATATAAAGGAACTCGCCAAACGTGGTGTTTTTATCTATCTTCATAACTAATCCTTCTTTGTGTACGCACGTGTGCCCGCTCCGCGTCCACGATTAATAAAATAACGATATTCGTTCTCAAATGCTTTGCATATAAAGTACCTTTTTGCATCCGATAGGTGTCCTGCTTTCTCATAAGATACGCCTGTTTTTGGGTCTGTTACCTTTTGTTTTAACATCGTGCCGTCCGGCGCCGCTTTCACGGTATTGTAGTCAATGCTGCTTTCGTTGCAGCGGTCGCTAATGCGGATGTTAAACGGCATGTTGCCTGCGTATATCTCGTTTATCCACTCTCCCGACATGCTGACAGACGGGTTATTGTGCATAATTCTTGCATCTACACGAAACCGTTTTTTTAACTCCTCTGTGTAAACGCCAAAGAAACTGCGGTTATCGACAGCGGTACGGGTGTTGCCCGACGCGTCGCCATACAGGTAAACAACATCGCGATAGCCCAGTCCATCGAGAAAATTGGAAACAAGGCGGGCGGCGCCGGTTGCATCGTTATGCGGCTCGCGGGCGGGAAGCTCGGCAAACTGTCGTATCTCCACTCCGTTTATCTGCCACAGCGATTGCGCAATGTACGGCATCCGGTTTATATCCACAGCCAGATGAACTGTTTTTTCTGTCATAAACGACACGTTGCCAACATGACTGTTAACACTGAACGACTTCCAGAACTCGCCACCTGTACGGTATGAACCCCATTCGCCAAGTGCGTAGATGCGATAATCGTTGGGGTTAGCGGTTCGCATCCGCTCGAAGTTAGTAATCGCAGCGCGGTCAACATAGCCATATTCCCCGCATGGTGAGCCAACAATCCAGTAATTGTCTTTGTACGACACTTTTATCAATAGCGTGTCGCCTTTGTCGTTTATGCGTTTGTAGCTGCTTTCGTCAAGTTTCGACAGCCGGTTACCTTTCAATTCCAGCGAGAGGTCTGCCCACTCCTCACGGTCGATTAACTCTTTCTTAATCCAGTGCTGTTCATCAATGGGATTCCAGTCAGCAATTAGCTTCTGGTTTGGGCGACCTCTCAACCTGCGCTGTGCCTCCTCCCAGTCGTTGTAGTCAAACTGTGAGAGTTCATTAAAATAAACGCGCAGGTATTGCGAGATGCCTTTTATTTTTTCACTGTCATCCAGCCCTCTAAATCGAAATTTGCCGCTGGGGGTGATTATCTTTTTATCCTGAATGATAAAGAAGTTGCTGTATTCGTTTAAAGACAAAGCGATGGATTTGAAGTCTGCGTACACACTGTCGTTTATCGTGGTGCTTTCTTTCCTGAAAACAATCGTGCTGTTATCCTCGCTCAATGAGTTTATAACGCTGTTTTGTGCAATGGTGTATGTTTTCGATGCCGAACTGCCGCCCATGACAAGTATTTTCCGAATGTCTGAATTCTGAAGCGCCTCTTCTATATGCCAGTACAGAGGGTTAAACAGCCTATGGTCAAATTCAAGGTTCAAATCCTTTGTATTTTATCTTTATAGTATCTACAATCTCGTGCTGTTCCGGCGCATCCCAGCCCTCCATCTTTGCAAGCTGCTGAATGGCGCGGGTGCGGTCGCTGTCTTTGCGCTTTTTTCCCGATGCAATATCCGACAGAATTTCCAATGCCTCATTTCGGCTCAATATAACTGATTTGGCAGACTCTTTCGCCTGTTTAATCAATATGTCATTTTTGACTTTTTCCTGTCGTAAAATGCGGGATTTGTTGTATTCTTTGGCTTTTTTGATGTATCTATTGACAGTTCTGTCATTTTTCTGACACTTCTTGACAAAATACGACACCACATCCGACATTTTTTTGTCGGGATGCTTAAACATAAAGTCCGCTATCTCAATTATTTGTGCAAGATATGCCGGTTGTTTGTCAGTTTTCATTCAAATGATTTTATTTCGTCAAAATATTGGACTGCTATACTTATTTAATCCAATAATAAATTAAAATGCAAAGATAACGTCAATAAACTAACTTTCAAAATATTCACCGATAAATTTTTTCATCCTGTAAAATTCCGGCAAATATTCATAGCCGGTAATTTCCAAAGCTAAACTGCGAACTGATTTGCATTTCAGTTTTTTCCTTGCTGATGATAGAGCGGATAAGGTCAATTTGATGAACACACATCGAGTTCAGGCGGTCGAGCCAGTCCACTAAAAACATCTCATCGTCGGCAATGCTGTCAACAAGCGCATTTTGAGCCTTCGCAGACAGGTAGTTTTCCTTCGCTATTTTCACGATTGTTTCGCCTATCTCGCACGATTTCTTCTTTCGGGCAAGCTGTTTGGCGAGAGCAAGCAGGTATCCGGTCCGAGCGTGGTAAACTACAATCTCTTTCCCCCGCTCAATGGCGCTGTTTACGTCGTCGGGAATAAGCATTTGAAGCTCATCCTGCATAGCTCCACACTCATGTTTTATTTCGTCAAATGTCATAACTCAAATATTCATTTACTAAAGATATGAACTCATTTACAGACCTGCAAATGACATACTTATTCCCGTTTTTTTCGGTTTCTGTTTGCCACTCTTTTTGCAATTCTGTTTGTTTTCCTTTTTCTGTTTTAAACTCAACGCAAAGAGAGTTGTAACCACCACGACCGATAAGCAATATCACATCGGCAACACCGGCGGTTACGCCTTCCGCTTTCATTATAGCAGCTTCACGTGCGTTTCGGTGTCCGCCATTCGGAACGGCAAAAAGCATTTTCTCAAAATGGCGGTGTTGCACACGAAACCAATACACGCACGTTTTTTGTAAATCACTTTCAATGTGTCGCATGTTCAAAATTGTAAGCCATCATCAATCGAGATAAATGGTGATAATCGTGTTGTACTTTTTTATGCAATGTCGTTTAGTTAATACATCCTGATTATCAGCAAGTTTTTTTATTTTCTTTCAATATCTGTTTCTCTTTGTTTTTCAGTCTCATAGCAATTTCGTATCTTTACAGGGTATAAGAGGTGTATCCTCAGTGCGTCATTAAGCAGTCAATTTCGTGAGTCAGTAACTAAAAACATAATCAATGAACTCCATTCAAAAGGGTATATTAGCC
>JAITVO010000349.1 GCA_031285765.1 Cytophagaceae bacterium
TAAAAACTCCAATTTCTTCGTTATGCTTCGGACGATAAAATGCTCATTTACGTTCATGTAAACTGCGCTTTTATCGCCTCGCAAGCCTCGAACTTTGAGTTTTTAGAGGTTCCCATAAATAAAATTGCTATAAAATCATAACCTCAAGACAAAAAAAACAGCACAATAATGAATTGCAGATAACCTTTTTTGCGTACATTTGCGCCTTGCAATCAGAAAAATTATTTGTATGATTATGAAACAGTATTGCTCCGTTTTTCCCTTGTCCGTTCTGCTGTTTATTTCGCTAACAACGGTAGCTGCGCAGGAAAAAGAGCCGAAAAAGGGCTGGAATCTCGGTCCGCTTCCAGCTGTAGGATACAACAGCGACCTCGGATTTCAGTACGGAGCTTTGTGCGCATTTTTTTACTACGGCGACGGCAGCTATTTCCCCGACTACAAACACAAGTTTCACATCGAAGCATCGCAATATACCAAAGGGTCGGGAATGTTTCACTTCTTTTACGATTCAAAATACCTGATACCATCCGTGCGGTTTACTTTTGCGGCATCGTACCTTCCCAATAAGATGATGTACTTTTACGGATTCAACGGAGCCGCTTCGCCTTACAGCGATTCGCGGTCGGCAGCTTTCAATGCTATCGACCGAAAGATGTTTCGCGTACTTGCCGACTTTCAGGGAAGAATTACCGACCGCCTGAGCTGGGCTGTCGGTACGGCTTTCTGGAGTTACAGAACGGGAAAAGTTACGCTTGACCAGTATAAGGACGAAGTTACGCTGTACGAGCTTTATCGCGAAAGCGGAATCATTTCGCCCGAAGAAGCCGGCGGAGGCTCACAGATAGAGGTCAAAACAGGACTTGTGTACGACACGCGCGACCACGAGGCAGCGCCCGCCAAAGGCATTTGGGCTGAAGCCATTGCGTATGGTTCGCCCGATGTAATCGAAAAAAACAATAACGCTTATCTCAAACTGTCGGCACACTTTCGCCAGTACATCACGCTTGTAGCCAACCGACTTGTTTTTGCCTACCACGTTGCCTATCAGGGAACCGTTGCAGGCAATGCACCATTCTACGTGCAGCAAAACATCGCTACGCTTTATCTCCGACAGGTTAATTCCGAAGGGCTGGGCGGCATCAACACGGTTCGTGGACTGTTGTACAGCCGAATGGTGGGCGACGGTTACATTTGGAGCAACATTGAACTGCGATGGCGGCTCTTTGATTTTCGCCTGTTTAAGCAGTCGTGGTATTTTGGCGTCAATCCGTTTTTCGATGCAGGCAGGGTAGTGCAGCCATATCGCCTTGACGGGATGAAGAAAGCCGAAAATCCGCTTATCTATTCTGGCGTCAACGAAAAGATGCACTTCAGCACAGGTTTGGGCGCAAAAGTGGTGATGAACCGTAATTTTGTTGTTTCGGCAGAGTTTGGCAAACCGCTTTCGTTGGGCGATGGCAAAAGCGGCTTGAACATCGGACTGAACTATATTTTCTGACACATCAAAACTCTTTAATGAATAAAGGTACCCTGTTTGGGAAAACAATTACTGAACTTGAGCAAATTGTTGCCGATGCCGCGATGCCTGCGTTTACGGCAAAACAGATTGCACAATGGCTCTATCAGAAAAGGGCTGCCACGATTGACGATATTACAAACCTGTCGAAAAAAGCGCGTGAGCAGCTTTCGCTGAAATACGACATGGGCGTTGGTGCGCCTGTGGGCGAGGTGGAGTCGGTGGACGGCACAAAGAAATATCTGTTTCGTGCAAACAACCTGTTTGTGGAATCGGCTTATATTCCCGACGAAAACCGAAAAACACTCTGCGTGTCGTCGCAGGTGGGCTGCAAAATGAACTGTACCTTTTGCATGACAGGCAAACAGGGCTTTCAGGGGCAACTCACCGCAAGCGAAATACTCAACCAAATTCGGAGCATCAGCGAAAGCGAACAGCTTACAAACGTTGTGTATATGGGTATGGGTGAGCCGTTAGACAATTACGGGGAGGTGATGAAAAGCATCGATATACTGACTTCGGAGTGGGGATACGGACGCAGCCCGCGCCGAATCAATCTCTCAACCGTTGGCATTATGCCCGCCATGAAACGTTTTGTGGAAGAGAGCGAGGTGCATTTAGCAATCAGTCTTCATTCGCCGTTTCACAGCGAGCGGAGGGAGTTGATGCCTGTTGAATCCGCCTATCCCATTGCCGAAACGGTAACGATGCTGCGCAATTACGATTTTAGCGGGCAGCGACGCCTGTCGTTCGAGTACATTATGTTTGCAGGCATTAACGATACGCCCGCGCACGTTAAAGGGATTGCAAAACTGCTCAACGGATTACGGTGTCGCATTAATCTTATAAAGTTTCACGCCATTCCCGATTCGTCGCTTTGCGGAAGCGCGGCAGATAAAATGGTGTGGTTTGCAAATCAGTTGAATCAAAAAGGATTTATTGCCACTATCCGCCGCTCGCGGGGCGAAGATATTCAGGCTGCGTGCGGACTGTTATCGACTAACGCCTCTCCCC
>JAITVO010000361.1 GCA_031285765.1 Cytophagaceae bacterium
ACAAAAATGGTTTGCAAATAACAGTGGATTCCAGTTTTTAACTGTTCAGTTTTATTTATTGACAAGGGGATTAATCCCCTTGTTGCTTTTATTCGCAAATCAATTCTGTTTGAGTATAAACAGTACCCAACATAAATTAATTGATACAATCTTTGACCACAAAGTTCACAAAGAACGCACAAGGCTCACAAAGATATAGTGTCCTTTGTGAACAACTTCGTGCTCCTTGTGGTTTGCTTTTAGTGTAAATTAATTTTTGATTCATACTTAAAGAAAATAGTTATCATAAAAAAAAGATGACCGGAATTACTCTAATTCCGGTCATCTTTTTTATGATGTCCAAAAGCGGGTTTTACTTCCGACGTTTATTTCGACAAATAAACTTTGGTGGTAGCAACCTTGCCGTCTTCTGCAATCACTTTCACTACATAATGCCCGCTGGCAGCATTGATGTTGATTACATTTGAAGTTACAGCAGCTTTTGAAACGTAAACAGTGCGTCCTGTCATATCAATTACCTGTACCGACTGCAAAGCGATATTGCTATCGTTAACAATATTAACTGTGCTTCCTTTGCTGTAAACGTCAATACCCGACAGGGTGTTGTTACTGATGCCGGATGAAGTTGTACATACAATAGTTACATCGCCGGTAACTGTATGTGTGTTACCGCTTGTAAAATCGGCGCCGTTCACAGTTAAAACATCTATCTGATAGCCTTCGGCAGGCGTAGCGGTAATGATCAGTTCGGTACCGTAAGGCAACATGTCGCCGCTGTTTACGGTTTCGCCGCTGTTGGTAACTGTAAGCGTACCGTTTTCGGGCTGTTCAAAAGTTACGGTATAGTTTACATCCGATGACACTGCATCGGCTCTGCCTGCCTGCCATACTTCCTTGGTGGTTGTGTTTTGTATCCATACAATGACTTCCAAATCGTCAAATCCTTCGACCGAGTGTTCAGTAGCGTGGTTAATCGGACTGCCTGCATTAGCCGGTAAAAGATAGTTTCCATTAAAGGTATATTCCAAATCGACTTCAAACGGCGTATTGGCGGTTATTACAGGCAGCGCTTGACCCGAAGTGGTTGTCATAAACTTTTTCATGACATGAAAAAATGCTTTTTCACCATTCGTTCCAATGTTTCTCGTAGTATGTTTTTCAGCAATGGTGGCTATTAATCGTATATTTTCATTCCCCTCGGTAAGAAGTGTGGCAGAAATGTTTGCAGTTACTGTTTGTCCACTTTGCACGGCTGTAACGTTTATTTTTGCCTTGGCTGGGACGTTTACTGCCCCGTTAAGCATTGCTAAAGTAAAGGCATTGGTATTGTATCCTGTTGCACCGTCCATAGCCATGTCGGGAACAGACGAAACATTATAGTATGTCCGTCTTGCATCACCTTCGGTTGTGTAGTAGGGATCTCCTGCGCCGGGCCAGTTCATTTGATTTTTCATCAACACGTATGTATCAGCGTCAGCCTGATTCAGCACATTGTGTAAAGTTACATTACCCCCAGCACAGGGACCACAAGTCGAAGCCGAAAATCCTTCCAGCATCACCTTGCGTTGATGCTGTTCCGAAAGTACTGAAAAGGCGCCGCTTTGGGTGTTGTCGATTTCGTTGTCGGCTTCGCCGTTAGGATTGGATAAGGTTACTTCGAGTGTATATTCTATCGGTTCGGTCAATTCGTAAGTTTCGGTAAATTCAAGGTTATAACCTGCTCCCGGTGCTATGTTCAGTCCGGTAAACTGTTGTTCTTTGGTAATACCGTTAACGGTATAAGAGGCGTCGAACTGTGTAATAGGGTCGGTTCCTACGTTTTTAACAACGCCATTTACTTCGAGTATGTCGCCAACAAAAGCTGTGGCAGGCATCTCTATCGATTCCATGCGTATGGCAAGCGCTTCCGGTTCGCCAAGATATGCTGTGGCTTTTATCAGAAAGCCGTAAGCACCGCTTGAACTTAGGTTGTCCCACGTACCATTCCAGTTCAGGTGTCCCTGTTTAGAGTTGGAGCACGATGCTACCGACAGAGGGTAACAGTTGGTGGCGTTCAGTTTGTAACCAATGTAGAGGTTTTGACCGGGGTTAACCATGTAATTGTTGTCAAGGGAAATGTTGTTCCAACCAGACTGTACATTAGCAACCTCTTGCGTTACCACTTCGGTAGAAGATTGTATGGTAGCGCCCTGCAGTATAACTGCGCTGCATGTGTTGACTCCGGAAAGTCCGCCTGCTGAAATAAAGAACGATATTTGGCTGATGGAGGTAATTACCTCGCCATTCCAATCGGAAATATCGTTTACTGTAAATTCCATCAAGGCAGTTACATTAAATGTCGATTGCGAATTGCCAAAAGCGGTTGCTTCTGTCTGGCTTGTGAGCCATGTAATTTCGGCATCGCCGTCTTTTGGCATGTTCGTGTTCATATTCCCCCGCGTGGGAACAAAGTTGGGATTTAACTCCACATGTTGTGCATACATGCCGCAAATAATTGATACTGCGGCAAAAAATGTAAATACTCTTTTCATTGTTTTTTTCTTTTATGTACAATTAATATTTAAGTTTAAAACGCACAAAGGTAATATTTAAAACGTCTTATATTAAATGACTTTTGTCAGCATTCGCCCAAATTCTTCTTTTATTTATTATATTTTGCATTATGCTTTAATCTGTTGGAGTTGGTAAAAATTTTTGACAGGTTCAATTTTATTTTTTTATATTTTGAATAACGTCATTAGGTATTTCAGTGCACATAACGGCGCTGCAAGGTATAATTCACTAAATATAAATTATTTAAAACGCTTAATTTGCAAATTATCAACATTTCCCGTATTTATACTCAAACAAAAATGGTTTGCAAATAACAGGGGATTCCAGTTTTAACTGTTCAGTTTTACTTATTGACAAGGGGATTAATCCCCTTGTTGCTTTTATTCGCAAATCAATTCTGTTTGAGTATAATAGTGGCTGGGTATCAACCATGCTTTGCCATCTCATCAATTTTGCACCTGTCGGGAAACATCAAAATCGCAATTGAGTAATTATTTTTTAAATATTATTATCGTTATTTGTGTTATTTGCAAATTGCTGATAAACAGCTGTATAAATCGACGACGTTTTTTTTAAAAATTTCCGTTATAAATCTATATTTCAATTATATAGATATAAAATTGAAATTGTGTCCATTTTTTTGATGACCACAATCAAAACTTTTTTTATCCAATTCCGTTTAAATTTGCAGTCCGAAGATTCGATAACGGTGTCGAATTTTTTAAAACGTTTTTTTTTGTAGAACACTAATTTTTTTTGTTTAATTAAAACTATTTGTAGAAATGAGAAAAGTAAATTATTTTTTGTTTGCGTGTGTATTGGGCTTTAGTGCCTTGTTTGTTGGTTGTGGTGGTAATGATGATGATCCTGCAGTGGTATCTATTCTATTAGATGGAACTGAATGGGAAGCAGGTAAAGCTGTTACCGGAAAAATTACCTCCGACAATGACTTGAAAAGTGTTACTTTAACTTTGGGAGGGCAAACTGTAGCGGGTTGGCCTCTTACTGCGTTTGGAACAGGTAAGGCAGTTGAAGGAAGCAAGGGTTCTTATAATATCCGCATTGAAGGTTTAGCTGCTGGAGATTATACGATTAGAGCTACCGACACTGCTGATAAAGAAGACAATAAGACTTTTAAAGTAACTGGAACAGTGGTGCCAGAACCCGATTTCGCAAATGCCACGGAAACCATTACTGTTGCAAGCGGTGAAACTGTTTATTGTCAACAAGCGGGAGCTACAGAGTATTTCACACTTGAAATCACGACTGTAAGCGCAGACAAGAAATCTGTGAAAATGAAATTTAACGGTGCAGCTGAAGTTGAATTATCAGATGCAGGAACTTCCTATCTTAAAAAAGATGGACAGCCATCTAATAAGGCTGGTATTGATGCAGATAAAACTTCTCTTCTTTTTGCTAAAAAATCAGCAGACGCTATGTTGTGCACTGGTAATAGCAGTGAATTAGGAACTAAATATCCTGAAGCTACCGCAGTTAAATTTACGAAAACGACCAAGTAATTTTGGAGATTTCTAAAAACACGGTAAAGAGGATATCCTAATGATATCCTCTTTTTTTTTAAGTAGTTGCTCATAATTATTTTACATATATAGCAATTCCTCTTATTCTTTTTTGCTATTTCATTAGTTACAGAGGCTGTTTAATTTGTAAAATGCGGTTATGAATATTAAGCCTTTTCAAGGCGACCCCAAATAATTACTGCGTAACATCAGTTACTATAATTCGCCACTCTCAACTGATAAAGCGTTGGAATAAATTTGTGCTGATGCCTTTGTAAAAAATCATATCCGTGTAATATTTGTCAATATTTTACAACATTACCCTCGCCTTCAACAAAAATTTGAGGTACAAAATCTGCTCTGTAACAAACCCAGCCTGTTCCTTTTATATTGATATGGAGCGATTCGTTGGCAGAGCAGTAAATCAGTCCCGATCCGTTCAGTGAAATATCAATATGATTAGAAATCATTTCCAGCGCTTCTATTTTTCCCGAACCATACTGCAACAAACTCAGAACATCAGCGCTTCCCTGCAAATAAGTTTCGCCCGAACCTCTTTGTGTTACACTGATTTTTTCGAGTTCGCCTTTTGCGTTAACGATGGAACCACTTTCGGCATTGAGCGAAAGATTTTTAATATTAAGATTTGAGGCTTTAAAAGTAGCCCTTTCAGATGTGTTAATTGTAAAATATTCGGCTGTTATGGTATCGCACAGCACGTCGCCCCCGTTTCGCACAGTAATAGAAGTTAATCCGTCAATGTAAAGACGCACAACAATTTGTTTACGGGGTTTCAGGTTATGGTCTGCCTGTCGTTGTATGGTGAGCCGGTTTCTTTCGAAACCGGTTTTAATGTAACTCATCAGGTTCGAATCGGCTTCTACGTGCAGAGCAGGTGTTTGCGAGCGATATATTTCGAGACGAAACTCATCGGTTAGTTCAATATTGCTGATGTTGTAACTGTTTTCCCACCGTGCGGTATCGGTAATTATATTTCCGTCGCCCCAAACATCAAGCCGAAGAATACCTTCGCACGACACCAACCACAAAAGGAATATCACAAAAGTAATTATGACGGTTATATAACAAAAATGTTTCCTCATTTATTCGATATTGAAAGATGCAAAAGTAATTAAAAATCGGCATCTATGTTTGTTGAAAATAATAAATAATTCATGTTACGCAGTATTACTTTTGATAGCCTTGAAAAGGCTGTTAAAAACATGGAAACGCCTTTGCTGCTTATATTTTTCTACTTTGACACTTCTGGGCAATGAAGTCCTGTTTTTATTATCATTTTACACGAATAATAATTTACTTAAGTACCCAACATAAATTAATTGATACAATCTTTTACCACAAAGTTCGCAAAGAACACACAAGGTTCACAAAGGCATAGTGTCCTTTGTGAACAACTTTGTGCTCATTGTGGTTTAC
>JAITVO010000071.1 GCA_031285765.1 Cytophagaceae bacterium
ATCTTTGCCATTGCTTTGGGGGGATTGAAAACGCTAAGATACTACTTTTTAACAACATAGCAAAAAAAAGAGGCTGTCATACTTTGGGGACAGCCTCATTTACAAAAGAAGCCATTTTAAGCAAAACCCATTGCGGACTAACCATATACAGCCACATTTTACGGCTGTACTATCCTGATGAGGTTGTGCTGCGATTGGTTGGAAGAGATTGCGGCTTATGCCGCAATCCTTTCAATGCCAACAAAGAAACATTGCATATTTTTATTGAAAAAACCGACCCCACAAACGTAAAAAGTGCCGAGTATGCCCGCCATTCGGACTGCGAAAATGCTATCCCCGCCGGCGATGCGTTCAGCTTCGCCGAACTGCACTACAAGCAAAGCGGCGAAGAATTATTACAAACCATCAACAAAGAACTTTATTTGAAAATTGGCGAGGATTTTAATTTTTACAAGAACAGAAACATGAATGTTTCCGTAGGGGCAAACCTGTGTGTTTGCCCAAATCACACCAATCATAAAAATCAAATAAATCACAGTTCAGACATTTTATTCTCATTCTTCAAATCCCCAATATCCAATACCAAACCGCATAAGGCAGTTTCTTTGTTGCAAATCTACAACGCTATCAAAGGCGACTACTACAAAGCCCGCACACAGATAACGCGGATTTACACAGATTTTTTATCGCATAAATCATTCTTTTCGTGTCATTCGTGTTTCCACTTCTTTTTTATCCGCATTCAAAAATACTTTTTGTACATCCCATTGATTAAAATACCACCTTTTTGCCCGTGCGCGAACTTTCGATGGCTGCCTCAAGTATTTTTACAACAATCAAATTGTTTTCGAGCGCCGATAAATCGGTTGGCTTCACTTCTATTTCTTTGCGAACTGCCGCTTTCAGATATTTAAAAGCATCGTTAAATGGTTCGGGCAGGCTGGGAGCCAAAATCGCCTCTTCTGTGTCGCCTGCAAACACCCGCATTGAGGCAGGCGTGTCCTGATAAATGTATCCTTTGCTTCCGTAAATGTGCATATCCTTGCGATTCATAGGCCAGTTCCACGATGCCATGATTTGCACCGTTGTTTTCGGAAATTCAACAATGATGGTTGCATCATCGTCAACGCGGGGATAAACATTGGGCTTCTGCTGTTTCAGTACGGCGTAAACGCTTACGGGCATTTCGCCCTGCAAAAGCCATACCGACAGGTTGGCGCCGTAACATCCGAAGTCGATTACAGCTCCACCGCCGTTCAGTTTGGGGTCGGTGAGCCACGTAAGAAATTCCTGCCCGCACCCAATTTCTACAGGTCCCTGATGACCGTCGAATACATTGATGCGAGTAATTTCGCCAATTTTGTTCTGTTCTTTTATCAGTCTGCCGGCTTCGTGATTGGTGTTATACCACGTTGTTTCGTAATTGGTAAGGAGCATGATGCCGTTTTCACGAGCCAGCTGTGCCATCCGTTCGGCATGTTTACCGTTTACCGCCAGCGGTTTTTCAACCATTACGTGTATTTCGCGTACGGCACAGGCTTCGACCACGCGAAGATGATCGTAAATAGACTCGTACACAATAACGGCTTCGGGGTTTGTTTCGTCGAGCATCTGTTCCAAGTCGGCATAAACGATCGACGGCGAAACTTTTTTGGCAAGAGCGCTGTTTTTGCGCACTGTTTCGTCTTTTTCGGCTATTCCAACAATAACAAAGTCGCCGCGACCAATTCTCGACAGCACCTCGTATGCATGTGCGTGCGACAAACCGGCTACGCCCAATCGCAAAGGTTTTGTGTCCTGCGCCGATACTCGCGCAGTGGCTGCCATCAGTATGCAAGCTGCCATCATTTTTAGTTTAAACAGGATGTTCATAATTTACCCAACATGAATTAATTGATACGATTTTTTATCACAAAGTTCACAAAGAACACATGAGGCTGTTATTTGTAAACAACTTAGTGCTCATTGTGGTTTACTTTTAGTGTAAATTAATTTTTGACCCATACTTACATAAATCAGTGATTGCATTATGGTAACGCCTATTTCTCGCGTTCAAAGCGGATATATTTCAGGTCTGCCTTGAGTTCGCGGGTAGCGCGGAAACATATTTTTTTAGCCTTCACATGGCGCGGCGTACACTCTTCGAGTGTGTTGAAGCCATCACTGCTTGCCGATACCGACAGCAAGCCCAGTCCATCGAGGCGAACGGTGTGCCCGTCGTGCAAATACTGTTTTACCAAACTCGACAGCCCAACGAGTGTGGCAAGCACATCGCCTTCGGATAAAGAACTGCGCTGTGCAAGGTCGAAGGCAAGCTGTTCAGAGCTTATTTCGCGTGAATGGATGGGCACGGCATAGTATTTTGCAGCTTTGTCGCCCAAG
Organism: Cytophagaceae bacterium; assembly: GCA_031285765.1. Taxonomy (GTDB): domain Bacteria; phylum Bacteroidota; class Bacteroidia; order Bacteroidales; family Marinilabiliaceae; genus WRMI01. The sequence goes on from JAITVO010000071.1 coordinate 2,383, forward strand.
CCGCTGCGTTTTGTTTTTACTCTGTATTTAAAAGCCATCGTGTATAATGTTATGTTTCGTGCTTATATTTGTTTGCAAAGGTAGTGTTGTTTTTTATATTAGATGTACATCTGTTATATTTTTAGATGTACATCTACGTAATATTTAGATGTACATCTAAATACTAATAAGATATACATCTAAATAAGTTTTCGACGTTGCCTTTTAGTGTTTTTGTACCTGCATGTTTATAAATTTGTAAGGAGGCGTTACAGTACCGCAAACAAATTATAGTAACTCATGTTACGCACTTGGCTTGAATTGAAAATCGGCATAAGCCAAAAACCTGAATATTCATAACCGTATGCAAGCGAAGCGCAGCTTACGGCAAACAGACAACAGCACAGCTGCCCTTGCAGGCAGGAAGATACGAACGTCATTTTCTGCAGGTAACGCTCCGCTTCGACAGGCTCGGTAACCGAAGCGGTAGTTGAGCCTGTCGAAACTCAGCGACCAGCTCGCCGGTACGGTTATGAAGATTTAGCCTTTTCAAGGCTGTTTTGCGTAACATGAGTTAGTAACTGTTCATAATTAATCAGCATATACTTATAGTCGCAATTCTATTGATGATATACTGTTCACCGTCGCCCCGTATGGGGACGAAATGTTGGTAAAGGGACGGTTGCAGCGCGTCGCCGCATGCCGTTGGGTATGCAACATATCATCACATTTCGTCCCAAACAAGACGGCGCAACGAGGTGTAATACCGATTTTCTACCAACATGCTGTCCCTGTTGGGACGCAAAATTGTTGCATGAAAACACCGTGTATAATATGTTAAAATACTATATTTATTACAGCAGAGATATAACGGTTATTTATATGTGAAATAAATATGAACGCTTACTTACTACACGAACTTAATACTGGAGCGAAAACAGGACGATTTACGAAATTAATCGTAACCAGAAATATATAAATAATAAATGGAAAAACGGCGCTAAATAATGGCACGTAAAATACAAAACAGTAAGGGAAAAGTTCTATCTTTGCAAATTATTAAAATCAGAATGAATGTATTAAACAATTATAGATAACAGTTTTGAAAGTTATCACAACTCATATTAACCATTCAATCACTATCCATTATGAAAAAACACATTGGCGCACACGTGAGTGCTTCAGGTGGCGTAGAGAATGCACCATTAAATGCTGTCGCAATTAAAGCCAATGCTTTTGCGCTTTTTACCAAAAATCAGCGTCAATGGCATGCTTCGCCGCTTACTGCAACAAATATCCGAAAATTTAAGGAGAATTGCGAAAACAATAATTTGAGCGCGGATTATATACTTCCGCACGACAGTTATCTGATTAATCTCGGACATCCCATAAAGGAGAGTCTGGAGAAGTCGCGAACCGCCTTTTTGGACGAAATGCAGCGTTGTGAACAGTTGGGACTGAAGCTGCTGAACTTTCATCCGGGTGGTCATCTCAACGGAATGTCGGTTGACGATTGCCTGAAAACGATTGCAGAGTCAATTAACATTGCACTCGATAAAACCGAAGGTGTTACCGCCGTTATCGAAAACACTGCAGGACAAGGCTCAAATGTGGGAAACCGTTTCGAGGAGCTTGCGCAAATTATTTACGGCGTTGAGGATAAATCGCGCGTCGGAATCTGCATCGATACATGCCATGCCTTTACGGCGGGCTATAATTTGCCCGCCACCGACGGCTACCATAATACGTGGAACGATTTTGACCGCATCATAGGACGCGATTATCTTAAAGCCATCCATCTTAACGACAGTAAAAAGCCGCTCAGCAGCCGTGTGGACAGGCACGACAATCTCGGCAAAGGTTTTCTGGGTCTCAACTTCTTTAGAATGTTTATTAACGACGACCGTTTTAATCACATTCCCATTATTCTCGAAACGCCCGATGAGAGCTTGTGGGCAGAGGAGATACAGTGGCTGAGGGGGAAAATAGGAGAATGAAGAAATTAAGTGTGAAGAACTTTTCATTTCTTAATTCCGCAATTTTACAAGTTAAATATTCCTATTCACTTGTAGATACAAATTATTAAATAATATCTTTGTGGAAATTTTTTTGCTGTATGCGTAGCAGGTGCAACTGTCATAAAATAGCATAATTAGCAAATTACAAAAATGACAGGTGATATTGTTTTTGATTTTAAAACAGTGAAGCCAAGACGAAGTGGACGAAATTAAATTGTTAATCTTAAAAAAACACAAACAGCATGTACAATCTTGCAATAATAGGAGGCGGTCCTGCCGGTTACGTGGCTGCTGAACGCGCGGGTGCAAAAGGACTTAAAGTCATCCTATTTGAACAGAAAACTCTTGGCGGCGTTTGCCTCAACGAAGGATGTATTCCTACCAAAACACTGCTCTACAGCGCCAAAATATACGACAATGCCAAAGGCGGCGAAAAGTACGGCGTGGTTTGCGAACAGGTATCTTTTAATTTCAAAAAGATAATGGATCGCAAAACCAAAGTAGTCCGCAAATTGGTAATAGGCGTTGGCGCAAAAATGAAAGCACACAGTGTAGAGGTAATCAATGCACATGCTGTTATCAAAAGTTGCACGGCAACAGGCATCGAAATTGAAGCCGGCGGACAGATGTACCAAGCCGAAAAGCTGCTCATCTGCACAGGCTCCGAAGCTGCCGTTCCACCCATTCCCGGACTGAAAGACGCCGGCGACATAATCGTTACCAACCGCGAAATTCTCAACCTGAAAGAGCTTCCCGAGTCCTTAGTTGTTATTGGCGGTGGCGTAATTGGAACCGAGTTTGCAAGTTTTTTCAGCAGTTTGGGAACCAAAGTTACCGTTATCGAAATGCTCGACGAAATCCTTACGGGGATGGACTGTGAAATGAGCGCCATGCTGCGTCAAATCCTCGAAAAGAAAGGCGTGAAAATCCACTTGTCGTCAAAAGTAACCGAAGTAAAAGGCAACGAAGTATTTTTTGAGAAAGATGGTAAAACCGAATCGGTAAAGGGCGACAGAATATTGGTAAGCGTTGGGCGACGCGCCAATACGCAAAACATCGGGATCGAAAACATCGGCATAGAGCTGCATCGCGGCGGTATCAAGGTGGACGACCGGATGCGCACCAACATCCCGAACGTTTACGCAGCGGGCGATGTTACCGGTTTTTCGCTCTTGGCGCACACCGCAAGTCGCGAAGGCGAAGTGGTTGTTAATAACCTGACCGGATGCGATGATGTAATGCGTTACAATGCCATACCGGGCGTGGTATATACCAATCCCGAATTTTCGGGCGTCGGTTTAACCGAAGACGCTGCCAAAGAAAAAGGAATTGCTTACCGAATTGCCCAACTTCCGATGTCGTATGCCGGACGTTTTGTTGCCGAAAACGAAGGTGGAAACGGCTTGTGCAAAGTGCTTGTTGGTAAAGAGCGCGGCGAAATACTCGGCGTTCATCTGCTCGGCAATCCTTCGAGCGAAATGATTTACGGCGCAGCAATGGCAATTGAATCCAAAATGACGTTGAACGAAATGGAAGAGGTGATATTTCCTCACCCCACCGTTTCCGAAATATTAAAGGAAACTGTTTTTGAGTTTTGATAATAAAGAGATTGGTAAGCATTGAACATGATTCGTGTTGTTCAATAAAAACAGTATTATGGCAATAGTACTAAATGTTTACTGAATTTTTAATATCAATGAGAATTATGAGTCAAAACTTAATTTTACATATAAACAACCTCAGCTAATGAAATAGCAAACAGAATGACCTCATAACCTCATTTAATATGAAGCCGAATGAGGTAAATATTGATAAAACACATAGCTACTGAGATTGTTTTATTAATAAAATGAGGTTTGATTAACAATTGTTTTGCTGTTTTCAACTATAGTACACAATATGTAAAACTGCCATAGTCATTCTTTGGATTTTAAAAAGTTCATGAAAAACAAATTGATTGTCTTGACAGTTGAATTGATGTTTTTTCTGACTCCATGCAAGGCGCATTATCAACAAATTTATATTTGGTGACAGAAGCAAGGTTATGAAAAAATATTTTCTCGGCATGTATAATATGAATAATAACTCAAAAATATTATCTTTGTACCGTTTTTTTGTTTCCAACAATCAATATTGAGTAACAACAATGAAATATACAAGAATTAAAAATGTAGAACAGCAGCTTTTTGTGCAGGCATGGAATCTTTATAAAGAATCGTTTCCTCCGGTAGAGCGCCGTCACCTTCAAAGTCAAAAGAATATTATGAACAATCCTTTGTATCATTTTGAACTTATTACCGACGAAAATATGTTTATCGGATTTATCATGTGGTGGAGCTTCAAAAATGTGCGGTACATAGAGCATCTGGCAATATTCTTGCGCCTGCAGGGAAACGGTTATGGAACGCGCATACTCAATGATTTTATTTCAAAATCGGATATTCCTGTGCTGCTCGAAGTTGAACACCCTGAGAATATGAGGGATATACGGCGTATTGATTTTTATAAACGTGTAGGTTTTGTGCTCAATACGCACCCATACAAACACCCGCCCTATAAAAAAGGCGGCGAATATGTTTCGCTGATGCTGATGACGTATCCCCAAGCCATCACAAATGAAGAACTGACCCGTTTTATCGAAGAGTATCATCCCATTATTCACAGGTTTGTATTAGCGGGTCGTCCTGTAAAAAAAAGGCATATACTCAAACAGAATTGATTTGCGAATAAAAGCAACAAGGGGATTAATCCCCTTGTCAATAAATAAAACTGAACAGTTAAAACTGGAATCCTCTGTTATTTGCAAACCATTTTTGTT
>JAITVO010000093.1 GCA_031285765.1 Cytophagaceae bacterium
GGTTGCGTAAAAATAATTTCGTGGATAGAATCTTCCTGTCCTGTGCTGCCCTGCATAATTTTAGGCTAAAAACAAGACCATTCCACTATGAAAACAATTTGACATAATCTCTAATATTCGAATAAATTATCATGCTGCGTATAGTCACGAATAAAACCTGTTTGTTACCGGTATCAGACAGTACATAAATTGAAATGCTTACCACAAACCAGTAGTAAGCAACAAATTATGTATCAACAATAAACAGACAAATACTTTGCTCGAAAGATGCAAAATACCTTGCAAACATTATATGAAATTTTCATAAACTTTGTGGTAAAAATGAACATGCTGCAAACATTTTTACTCCATTTTCAGACAAAAACGATTGAAACCATCAGTAAAATACCTAATTTCGGCGTTTTATTTTGCACGCATTGAACATTCAACTTCCAAAATATCACTTTCGCAGATGGCACATCGCAATAGCAGTAATGGCAGTGGCGTTTTACTTTTCGCTGCCCCAAAAGCTGTTCGACACGGGCTACGCAACGGTTATTACCGATAGCAGTGGCAACCTCTTGGGTGCATACATTGCCAATGACGGACAGTGGCGCTTTCCGCCCGCCGATTCAGTGCCATACCGATTCCGAACTTCGCTGCTTATGTTCGAGGACGAGTATTTTTATTATCATCCGGGCGTTAATCCGATTTCGCTGGGCAGAGCACTATGGCAAAACCTGCGGCACCGGCGCACGGTGAGCGGCGGAAGCACCATCACCATGCAAGTGATACGGCTGGCGCGACCTGCACGGCGCACAATTATTCATAAAATAAAAGAGATGTACCTTGCGATTCGCCTCGAATGTTCGCTCAGCAAAGATTCCATTCTTGCGCTTTATGCAGCTGAGGCGCCTTTCGGCGGAAATACGGTTGGCATTGAAGCGGCAGCGTGGCGATATTTTAATCGACCCGCCCGCGAGCTTACGTGGGGCGAATCGGCAGCGCTGGCAGTGCTTCCCAACGCGCCCGCACTGGTGCATCCGGGCAAAAATCGCAGCCAACTGCTCTACAAACGAAACCGGCTACTGCATAAACTTCACGACAGTGAAATTATCGACAGCACTACGCTCAAAATTTCGCTTGCCGAAGCCTTGCCCGGCGAGCCGCAGCTTATTCCGCGCAAAGCGCCTCACCTGCTTGACAGGCAAATTGTGAACCGGCGGGGCACGATTCTCAACACAAGCCTCGACGGTAACCTTCAGCAGTTGGCTGCACAGGTCGTCAATCGCCATGCAAACCAGTTGCAGCAGAATCAGATTTACAACGCGGCTGCCGTTATTGTGTCGGTGCAGAGCGGCAAGGCGCTTGCGTACGTGGGTAATGTAGATGGCGACGACGACGCGAAAGGTTATCGTGTGGATGTGGTGCAGTCGCCGCGCAGTTCGGGAAGCGTGCTCAAGCCGCTGCTGTACGCGAAGGCGTTGCAGGAGGGCATTGTGCTGCCACGCACGCTTTTGCCCGACATCCCGACTTATTATCGCAACTTCAGCCCGCAAAACTATCAGCGACGTTTCGACGGAGCGGTGGCTGCCAACGAGGCGCTGTCGCGCTCGCTCAATGTGCCCTTTGTGCGGCTGCTCAACAATTATGGCGGCGATATTTTTACTGCCAACTTGCAGCAAATGGGTTTCAGCACTGTTGATAAACCCTACTCGCACTACGGATTGAGCCTTATTTTGGGCGGTTGTGAGGTTACGCTGTGGGATTTGGCGGGATGTTATGCTTCAATGGCACGGATGCTCAACCGCTATACGACGGAGCAGGCTGTTTACAATGGCGCCGACTTTCGCCCTCTCACCTTTTTGAATAACGACACATTTGTGTTAACAAAAAACACGTTTCACCCGCCTGTGATGTCGGCGTCGGCAGCATATTTTGCCTTTAAGGCGATGACCAACGTGCAGCGTCCGCCCGAAGAAACGGGGTGGGAAAACTTTTCGTCATCGCGCCGCATTGCGTGGAAGACTGGTACGAGCTACGGCTTTCGCGATGCGTGGAGCATTGGCGTTACGCCGGAATATGTTGTGGCGGTTTGGGTGGGGAATGCGTCGGGCGAAGGTCGCCCCGGCATTGTTGGCGGCGCAACGGCGGCTCCCATCATGTTCGAGCTGTTAAATTTGCTGCCGCCAACGTCGGTTTTTGCTGTGCCCTACGACGATATGGCAGAGGTGCGTGTCTGCGCCGCGTCGGGCTACCGTGCTTCGTCCACCTGCTCGGATACCGATACGGTTTTGATACCGCTTACGGTGAAAAAAACGGGAGCATGTCCTTATCACCGCCTCGTTTACCTGACTGCCGACGGGCGATTTCAAACCCGCATGGAGTGTGAGCCTTTGGGCAATGTTCGTATCGAAAGTCGATTTGTGCTTCCGCCCGTTGTGGAGTGGTATTACAAGCCGCATCATCCCGAATATCGCTCGCTTCCGCCCGTGCGCGAGGGTTGCGAGGCGTTGGAAAACAGCGCTCCGTTAGATTTTATTTATCCACCGCCCCAAACTTCGGTGTATGTGCCCACTGGCTTGGACGGACAGTTGTCGCGCATTGTAATGAAAGCCGTTCATCGCAATCCCGATGCCAATCTTTACTGGCATTTCAACAGCGATTATCTTGGCAGCACCAAATATCAGCATCAGTTTGAGGTTCTTCCCCTTGCGGGGATAAATACCGTTACGATTGTTGATGATGAGGGAAACCGCATTGTGAGGCGGTTTGTGTGTGCGGGAGAGTAAAGTGCAGGGATAATTTAATGTTCTACCTCCTTTAAATACATCAGGTATTTAATATTTCCGGCATTGTAAACAGACAGATAGTTGTTTGCCGGCAAACTGTTTGAATGGCATTGAAGGCGATGAGTATAGTGGCGTTCCATTGTATCGGGATTGATCAGAAATTGCTGAGGCGGAGTTGTTTCAATTTTTCTGAATCCCAATTTCTCATAGCTATCTCCGCTCGACCATTCGCGGTCGGCATAACTCATCACATCGTCGGGACGATGTTTGTGAATAAAACAGGCAAGAAGTTTGCCCATTCCGCCTGCCACCAAATAGCCGTTAAGATTGGCAAAACGAACCATTTCTGCCGATTTAAAAACCTCTCCGTTGCGCCAGTAGCTACGCATTGCCGAAAATGATGCTGCCGCCACCAATTGATTATTGTAAAATAAGCCATATTTATACTTGCAGGCTGGTGAGCCAAGCAAATGATTCTTATTTAAAAAGGAGTTTATTGCAGGAGTATTGATACGTTCAACTACCGTTTTTCGCGCATGTAGCCGTACAAAATTGCCCAGAATAGCCTTAACGCGTGATTCTACTATTGACTGTTTCCTCACCCAGTAATCTTCCCATAAATGAATCAGCCGTATGCCCTGTTTTTGATAAACATCCGAAAGCAAAGCAAAACAGTTTTTGTCGGCAACATTGTGAACAGGTACAGCATGAAAGGCGACTTTTTTATCTGGAAGCATCAGAACAGTAAATTTTGAATGATTTTCAATGTTGATATTCCCCCCATAAACAGAGGTTATAAACTCTCTTATCTTTATTTCAAAATCACTCATAGTTTAGTTAGTTATTAACTGATGTTACGCGCTGGTTTTTAAAAGCGGAGTTGTGGCTCCACCTATTTCAATTCATGCTTTTCATCTGCGGATATAAAAATTAAGCCTTTTCATATCCATATAATCATTTGTCATTTTTCGCGTTCCCGCCATATTTTATGCAAATATCAAGCAAATCGCTCAAACGGGCAATTTCTTCTTCTGCCTTTTCTTTTGTTTTAGTTTTACAGATAAGGTACTGTTTTTTTCTTTTTGTATCAATCAGAATGATAAGATATTGGGCATCGCTCACATCAACTACTCTTTTGCTGGCGCATTTTACTATGCAGGGTTTTCGCACATCGGTAAGTAGCAGTTCCATATCGGGAGGAATATACATCCAGTTGCCTATCCTGATAAAGCCCAAAAGCTCGAAAGCAAAACAAATTCGGTAATGCTTCACATCAATCACATTGGAGGATACTGAAAAGGCAAGCAAAGCGCCGATTGTTATTAAAATGATGCCCGACCACGACCTGAAAACAGTGATGCAGCCGAGTGTTATCAGAAAAATTCCAAAAACAAAGCCAGCCAGTCCATATACTTTGTCGAACCTGTATCGTATCTGCATAATGTGATTGTTCTTTTGTTTGTATATTTCCCCCTGTCCCGCTTTTTCGCAATAAAAATATCTGAAAACAAAAAAAGGACAGATATGAAACCTGTCCCTTACTCTAAAAATCAGTTTTTGTTAACCAAATCCAAATCTATGAAAAAAATCGAGGCAAAAATACGCTGTTTTTGCGCAAACAAATATTAAATGCAACTAAATATCACTAAATCTTTTTCATTCAATAAAGCCTTGTTCTTTCAGCGTTTTTAGCAATACCGATGAAAAATATTCGTTATCACTCTTTTTGTAACGGACATCGGTAAATACTTGCGCCAATGTTTCCAGTCTGTTCTCCTCAACAAAGCTTTTGTAAAGTTCCATACTTTCTTTTTGGGCATAAATACGGTCAATATCAGCAGGTGTATAATCTTTGTAAACTTCGTGGTGAATAACTGCTTCGAGTGGAAGCCGGTCGGTAAGTTCGGGAGTTTCGTCGGGATAACCCAATGTTACAGTGGCTATAGGAACAACGCCTTTGGGGAGTTTCAGTGTTTCAATAATTTTGTCGGCGTTGTATATTACCGTTCCCAGGTAGCAAATTCCCAAACCGTTGGCTTCGGCTGCAATACAAACGTTTTGTGCAGCAAGAAGCGCGTCGATGGCTGCTGTTATAAACGAGATAAAGTTATTGTAACCCGGCTCGGCATTTCGCTGTATGCACCATTTTTTAAACCGGTTGAAATCGGCGCAAAAAGTCAGTACAACCGGCGCTTGGTTTATCATTGGCTGGTTGAAATGTGCCGGCATCAACTGTTGTTTAATATTCGCGTCGGTTGTTACCACAATGCTGTAAACTTGCATGTTTCCTGTTGTCGATGCTCTGGTTCCTGCCTCAAGAAGTGTTTGAAGCAGTTGCGCATCAACAGGTTTATTTTTGTATTTTCGTATTGTGCGGTGTTCAAATATGGTGTTTATCATATAAATAAATTACAGAAGTCCTGTTTTTTTCATTTCTCTCAAAAGCAACTCTTTGCTGTTTGTTTCCATCTCGCAGAGCGGAAGACGATAGATTTCGCCAATTTTACCCATTGCCGCCAAAGCTGCCTTTACGGGAATCGGGCTCGATTCGATAAACATCAAATCCATCAAGCGTTTGTATTTTGAAAAAATGAGGCGAGCCTTTTCTACATCTCCGTTCAGCGAATATTCCATCAAATTGCGAAATTCGCGGGGAATAATATTGGCAACTACCGAAATGCAACCGTCGGCGCCCATGAAGTTAGCCATCATCGAAAGAAAATCGTCGCCGCTGTAAACCTTGAAACCTTCGGGACGGTTCAGCAGCAGGTTTGCAAAAACGTCAATGCTGCCGCCGGCTTCTTTTATTCCCATAATGCCGGGATTATCGTTGGCTAATTGAATTGCCAAATCGTAAGGAATGTTGCACCCTGTTCGCGACGGCACATTGTAAAGAATAACAGGAATATTAATTGACTGCGATACTGTTGAAAAGTGGCGGTACAAACCTTTTCGCGCAGGTTTGTTGTAGTAGGGCGTTATCACAAGTACTGCATCGGCGCCGTTTTTTTCAGCTGTTTGCGAATACTTTACGCAATCGTGCGTGGCGTTGCTTCCCGAACCGGCAATAACCGGAATACGCTTGTTGATAACATCAACAGCGCGCTTGATAAGAATTTCGTCTTCTTCCTCGGTTAGCGTGGGTGTTTCGCCGGTGGTTCCGCAAACTACAATAGCATTGGTGCCTTGTGCGATATGCCATTCGAGTAACCCGTCGAAAGTTTCAAAATCAATCTCCCCGTTTTCTTTAAAAGGGGTGGCAATGGCTACAATTGAGCCGCGCAAATTTCTTATGTTCATATCTTTATTGTGTTACATTAAAACAAGATACCGAAAAATATTCTTTAAAAAAACATTGCAAAGATAGATATTAAAAAAATCATTCGGCTGTTTCAGTCCGGGAAATTATAGCGTAACCGAATCAAATTACTTTTAGCAGCCTTGAAAAGGCTTAATTTTCATAACCCGCAGGCAACGCTTTGCCTGCATCCGGTTATAAATTAAAAATCGGCGCATGTCAAAAGCCAAAATTTGGCTTGCGCCGATTTTTTCAATTCAAGCCGATGCGTAACATGAGTTATTGTTCGCAATTACAATTTCCCGTCCAGCGAATTGTAAAAAACAATTTCTTCGAGAGGTTTTCTATTTTTCTCGGCAACGGCTGCTTTTTCGGCCGGATAGCCAATTGGCAGCAAAGCAACAGGCTCCATGTATTCGGGCAGCTGGAGCGCTTCGCTTACCAGACCGGTATTAAAGCTGCATACCCAGCAGGTTCCCAATTCTTTCGACTCGGCCATCAGCGTAATATGGTCAATTGCGATGGCTACGTCCACATCGCAGTGGTCTTTGCTGTCCGATGCTCTTTTCCACGATTCGCGATGATCGCCGCAAACAACAATAACCTGCGGAACGGCTGCAAACCAGTTGCGGGGATAAGCCTCACAGATTTTACGAAGCGCCGACGGTTCATCGACCACTACAAAGCGCCATGGTTGATAATTGCATGCCGAGGGCGCTAATCGCCCGGCTTCGAGCAGTTCGAGCATTAAACTCCGCTCAATTTTTTTTGAAGAGAAGTTTCTCTCCGATTTACGCTGTTTAATGATGTTCAACAAATCCATAACTGTTTTTTATTTAGTGATTCAAGATATTTTTCAATTCATACATCCGTTAATTTCTTATAGTCAAACAAAAATAGGTTGCAAATAACAGAGGGTTCCAGTTTTTAACTGTTCAGTTTTATTTATTGACAAGGGGATTAATCCCCTTGTTGCTTTTATTCGCAAATCAATTCTGTTTGAGTATAATTTCCTCATTTTTCCGTTCAAACTTCTTCCAAATCGTACTTGAGCGTTCCTATTCCAATTTTTTCGGCGTGCTGCAATCCTGCAAGCCAGTTGGCATTGGGATGAACGAGTTTGAATTTGTCGGAGCCCGACAGGCTGTTGCTGTGCCCGTGTTTTTGATGGAGCGCGCTGAATATATTGACAGGCGCTTTTTTTACCAAATCGGCGCAAGCCATGTCGAGCGCAACAGGGTTGAACGACGCGGCAATGCCAATATCCGAAACAATGGCAACATCGTTGTGATTCCAGCAATCACATTCGGGCGAAACATTCATAATAAAACTGATGTGAAAATGAGGTTTGCCCAGCAGTACGGCTTTTGAATACTCGGCAATTTTACAGTTCAGGTTTTCGGAACTGTCCCATCCGCCCAAAACCGCCGAACTGTACTGGCAAAGCGCAACGCATTGCCCGCAGCCAACACAGTTACTGTAATCAATTTCGGCACATTTGTTTTCGATTTTTATAGCCGAATGTGCGCAGTATTTTACGCAAATGCCACATGCCTTGCATTTCTCCCGCACTATTTTTGGCTGCGAGTTGGAGTGCATTTCGAGCTTGCCGCCAACGCTTGCGCTCCCCATCCCTATATTTTTAAGAGCGCCGCCAAAGCCTGCCTGCTCGTGCCCCTTAAAGTGCGTCATACTTATAAATACGTCGGCGTCGGCAATAGCGGAGCCTATTTTGGGAGCCCTGCAATATTCGCCGTCAATTTTTATTTCGCGATACTCGGTACCTTTAAGCCCGTCGGCAATTATTACGTTGCAGTGTGCTGCAATAGGGTTAAACCCGTTTTCCATTGCCGACTGCAAATGATCGACAGCATTGGAGCGACCGCCGGAATAGAGCGTATTTGCATCTGTAAGAAATGGCTTGGCGCCAAGTTTTGTCAAAATTTTTACCAGTCGCGCTGCATAGTTGGGACGAATGTATGCCAGATTTCCCGGTTCGCCAAAATGAATTTTGATTGCAGTAAACTGTTTTTCAAAATTGATTTTCTCGATACCTGCTTTTTTTACAAGATGTTCCATTTTGTCGAGCAAGTTGCTGCTTGGGGTAGTGTGCAAATTGGTAAAATAGACTTTTGAATTTTCCATACTGTGTAAGTTTTAATTATTGCGTTGCAAAGATATACTTTTTTGCGAACAGTAATACAAAATCCATGTCGTTGTGCAACAATTGTGTTGCAAATATGCTCTAAGGCAGAGCGTATGCCAGCAATATCAAAACATACGTTTTGATGTGGCTCAATGGCAAACGGAAATAAATATTCTGCAAAATGTTCTGCTCTGCTTACAGGGTGGCATGCCATCTTGTTTTAACATACAGAAGTGGAATTGAAACACATCATCACTGTTTTCGTAAGTACAACATATCTTATGTGTTGCAAAAGAGCTATAGTGTGCTGTAAATGCTGGCTTTTGTGTTGCAAATGCTGGCTTTTGTGACTCAAAAGAACTCTCGTGGATGCCAAAAGATCTCTTATATGATTAAAAAAACATCTTTTAAAATGAATTATAATGCTATTATTGAGATATATATATCTTCATATAAAATTTTGTTCAAATTTTTAGCTTCAAAGATATGGTGTGTATTTATATTTAAACAAAAATTGTTTGAATATAAAAGTTGATTACAGTTTTTGAATGCTCAGTTTTATTTATTGACAAGGCGATTAATCAACTTGTTGCGTCTTGCATTGGCAATTGGGCATGCCCCATTGTTGAACTGCCAACTCTGCTTACAGGAGGGCATGCCTTGTTGCGGATTAATACCCTTGTTGCGTTCTGCATCGCAATGGGGTATGCCCCATTGTTGATTATGTTTGCATAATCAATTTTGTTTGAGTATAATTCAACCGGCTTGTAAGATAACTGGCGCGGTACATTTTTTCGCTTTTCCAAAAATGTATTGTACTTTTGCGCCAAAATATAAAGTAAATATGTATTGGTATAAAAATTTACGAAACGCAGGCTATATACTGCTTTTGCTGTGTGCAGTGTGGATGGTTGCAGTTGATGTGCAGGCGCAAAACAGCGACGAGCCGTCGGCGCGGATGCAGAGAAAACTCGAAAATGAACTGAGAAAACAGCTGAAGAACAGCGACGTAATATTTTCGCATCTGAAACATCTTGGCAAAATAAAAGCCGACAGCGCCGGTATTGATATTGAGAATAAAATTATCCGCATCCATCTGTCGCCTGCGTTTACGCATTTGCCGGTAAGGCAACAGTTGATTGACGAAATTGCAGGGCAATATGCAAAATACATCGACGAACAGTTTGAAGATTACACGCTGCACCTTTACAGCAGGGGTGCAAAGGCTGAAACTTTTATTCCACCATTTTTTAACAGCGGCAAAGCTGTTTACGGCACTGCCCGAGCCGTTGCTGCAAAGTGCAAATATCCTGTTGTGCAGCGGCAATCATTGTTCCCGAAAGGGTTAAGCGGACGGCACATTGCGCTGTGGCAAAGCCATGGACTGTATTACGAGGCAAAGCTGGACAGGTGGGAATGGCAGCGTGCCGGGCTGTTTCAAACTGTTGAAGACCTGCTTACAATGTCATTTGCCATTCCATACCTTGTGCCGATGCTCGAAAATGCCGGCGCCAACGTTTTTATTCCGCGCGAAAGGGACGTGCAGCCACGCGAGGTGATAATTGACGGCAACGGCTCTACGGGCAATTCGGAAATAATAGTTGTAAACGATGGCAGCAACCGGTGGCAGCTTGCCAAAGGCGGTTTTGCAGCAAAGGATACGCTTTTTGATAACGAAAATCCTTTTGCGAAAGGCTCGCATTACACCGTTCAATCGGCAAGAGCTACTAATGCACGCCTGTTTTATGTGCCCGACATTGCCGAAAGTGGCAATTACTCCGTATATGTTTCGTGGGCACAGCACGCCGACGCCATTGAAGATGTGGACTGCACGGTGAGCCATGCGGGTGGCGCCGATCACTTTGGTCTTAACCAGAAAATGGCGGCGGGTACATGGATTTATCTGGGAACTTATTATTTTAATAAAGGAAAAGATTTTTACGGAGGCAGAATCGAAATCAGTGCGCAAAACAGTACAAAAGGAACTGTTTCGATTGATGCTGTTCGCTTTGGCGGAGGCATGGGAAACGTGGCACGGAGCGCTGGCGACACGGTTGTTCAACGCCTGTTGAGCGCAAAGAGCGATACCGTTCCGCCATTGTACAAAAAAAACTGGCAGCTGAGCGGCAAACCCCGATATATGGAGGCTGCGCGATATTATTTGCAATACGCAGGAATGCCCGATACTGCTGTTTACAGTCATAACAAAGGCATGGACGATTACCGCGACGATATTACTGCGCGTGGCGAATGGGTTAATTACCTTACGGGAGCTGTGCATCCGGCTGACAGCCTGCAAACAAAAGGGCTTGGCATTCCTGTCGATTTGTCGTTTGCTTTTCATACCGACGCAGGCGTTACGCAGTGCGATTCGGTTGTCGGAACGCTTGCAATTTACAGCTCCGGGCGCAACAACGGCAGTTTTACGGATGGAACATCCAAACTGAAAAGCCGCGACCTTGCCGACATCGTGCAAACGCAAATTGTGGACGATGTTTGCATGCTGTACAATAAAAAGTGGACGCGACGCGCTATGTGGGACAAGCTCTATTCCGAAGCATGGCGACCCAACACGCCAGCAATGCTGCTTGAGCTGCTTTCGCATCAAAACATGGCCGACATGCGTTACGGGCTTTTGCCTCAATTTCGCTTCGATGTGAGCCGCGCCATTTACAAAGGCATTGTGCGTTACCTCGAAGGAAGCGACGCCATTGTTCAGCCATTGCCGCCAACGCATTTGGCAATAGAAAGAAAGGAAGGCAAAACGGTGCGCATTACGTGGAAACCTGCGAGCGACCCGCTCGAACCATCGGCAGAAGCCGCAAGCTACAAAGTTTATATCCGTAAGGAAAATAAAGGTTTTGGAAGCGGGATACTTTGTGATGAACCTGTATTGGAACTCGAACTGGACGAATGGCAAACCTGTTACGACGTAAAAGTTACAGCTGTTAACGATGGCGGCGAAAGCTTTGCAACCGAAACGCTTTCGGTTGCGCTGTTGCCAGCCAATTGCCCTGCTGTATTGATTGTAAATGCCTTTACGCGCACCAGCGCGCCTCCGTTTTTTACTGCCGACTCCACAGCTGCCGGAATTGCATGGTGGAACGAGCATGGCGTACCTGCCGGAATTGACTATGGAATGACCGGATTTCAGTACGATTTTGACCGCCGCTCGGCGTGGCTCGACGACGACAGTCCGGGCTTTGGCGCAAGCCATGCCGACATGGAAGGAAAGCCTGTGCGTGGCAACACATTCGATTTTGCTGCAACGCACGGAAAGGCGTTTCGCAATGCCGGCTATTCGTTTGTGTCGGTAAGCCGCGATGCTTTTGAAAACAGGCATTTCGATGCTTCGGGTTACAAAGCTGTCGATATTATTTTTGGAGAAGAAAGAGGAACATCCAGCTATAAGCAGCCCGAATGTAAACAATTCAGAGTTTTTAGCGACGGGATGATAGACGCCATTGAGCGTGTGATTAAAGCGGAGGGCAACATCCTTGTTTCGGGCGCATACATCGGCACCGACGGCGTTGAAAACCGTGATGAAAAGGCTATTGCTTTCGCAAAAAAGAGTTTGGGTTTTGCATGGCGCACTAATCATGCCGACAACCGGGGCGAAGTGAAGCCAACCGCCGAAGCCGCCTCACTGTTTCCGGCGCTCATCAGCTACAACGCCGGCTATCGCAGCGATTGCTACACGGTAGAATCGCCCGACGCAATTGAGCCCGACGGCGAAAAGTCGGTAAGAATATTTCGCTACGCCGGCAACAGCCGTAGCGCAGGCGTAGCTTTTACCGGCAAAAAACACAAAGCCGTTACGCTCGGTTTCCCCATAGAAACTGTTATTGACAAAGAACAGCTCAACGGACTGGTAAAAGGGTGCATGGTGTTTTTTGAAGAGGAGCAAATGCAGTAGAAACGGATAATTGTCCATCTTTGCCCGAAACCTTGAACTCATTTTGATTGTCGAAATATTCTTTCTAATTTTGGGCGTTTTTTTAACAGCCGTTTTTTATATCATTTTTAATACTCCGCATATTTTGACAGCTTCCGACAGAAACCGGCGCATTGCCCGAAATACCGTTATGCTGTACATCCGTACGCTCCTTACAACGGTTATCACCCTTTATACTTCAAGAGTAGTGCTGGCTGCGCTCGGCGTAGAAGATTACGGCATTTACGATGTGGTGGGCGGAGTTGTTGTGATGCTTTCGTTTTTTGTTAATTCTCTCTCTGCCACTACGCAGCGCTTTCTCAACTACGAAATGGGATTGGGCAATAGCCGGGCAGTAAAAAATGTATTTTCAACTGCCCTCACATGCCATCTGCTAATAGCCCTGCTAATTGTTGTTGCTGCCGAAACAGCGGGACTGTGGTTTGTTAAAAACAGGCTGATAATTCCCGCCGAACGGTTGCACGCCGCCATTTGGGTATATCATTTTTCGATTGCCACCATGCTTGTTGCCATTGCCGCAATACCCTGCAATGCAATGATTATTGCGCACGAACGAATGAATATTTATGCTTATGCCTCAATTGCCGACGCTGTTATGAAACTGATTATTGTTTATCTTTTGCAGATGCTTCGCTACGATAAACTGGTGATGTACGGAGCGCTGATGCTTGTGGTAACAGTTTTTACAAATGGAATTTATGTGGTTTACTGCCGGCAAAAATTCAGGGAATGCAGGTTTACACTTTCGTGGAATAAAACGCTGATGAAAAAATTGATGGGTTTTTCGGGATGGATGGTTGCCGGAGCCTCGTCGAACATGCTTGCAGGGCAGGGCGTAAACATGCTGATAAATATATTCTTTGGACCCGTGTTTAATGCCACGCGAAATATAGCAAAACAGGTACATGCAGGCGCATACATGCTTACCGCCAACATTATTACGGCTGTGCGGCCACAAATTATTAAATCATATTCGCAGCATGATTACAAATATATGTACCGCCTTGTTTTCAGCGCGTCGAAACTCGCATTTCTGTTGCTCTACATTGTAGCATTGCCCATTTTGCTGCATACCGAATACATATTGCAGCTTTGGTTGAAACAGCCACCTCAGTTTACCGCCATTTTTGTACAAATAATACTTGTTGATATGCTTGTGCAGGCATCCTACGTTTCCATTGCTTCAATTTCGCAGGCATCGGGCAAAATAAAAAGGTATCAAATAATTATTGCAGCAGGTTTTCTATCGGAATTTTGCCTTTCCGCGCTGTTTTTCAAGCTCGGCTACCCTGTTTATTCAACTTTTATGGTTGCGCTTGCTGTTTCGTTTCTCAGTTTATTTACCCGACTGCTGGAGCTGCGGGCATCAGTCGGTTTCCCTGTGCGCAAATTTCTGCTCGAAGTGTCGGCGCGCATGTTGCTGGTAGCTATACTGGCTGCAATAGCGCCATTGGCGGTTACTATGCTTACCAGTTTTTCGATTTTCCGATTTTTTGCTGTTACAGCGCTGTCGGTGCTTTCTACGCTTGCAGTTTCGTGGTTTACAGGTTTTGGTAAATGGGAAAAAGAGTTGCTGAAACAGAAGATACGGGCTGTTTTTATGCCAAGTCGCCATCATACTGTTTAAAATATTTTTTTATGTTACTGTTTTTTATTCATGCAATTCCATAATTAATAATGAATATACTTACCTTTGGGGCGATTTTGAAACAACAGCATGATAGATTTAATAAAGACAAAAACGGGAATGCTCATTTTTATTGCAATTCACCTTGTTATGGGAGTTGCTGTAAAGTATGCAGCATCACTTGTGGCGATGATTTATGCCGCATCATTCGCACTGTTTGTGATTGATGTATTTATAACGCGCGACAGAAACAGCAGGGCGGGATTTTATTGCCTTTACCTGATGGGAATGGAGATGATTTACCGAATGGTGGGCGCTCCTTTTTCGTGGGAATTGGGAAAATATGTATCTGTTCTTATTCTTTTATTTGGAATGCTTTTCGGTCGGCGAAAATATATTCCCTGGGCATTCATATTTCTTCTTTTTCTGCTGATACCGGCTATCTTTCTCGCCGAAAATCCCGACCCTGTACGATTGCGAAAAATGATCATGTTTAATATTTCAGGACCGCTTACATTAGTTTTTTCGGGACTTTATTTTTATTGCCGCCCCATTTACGAAGAAGATTATATGAGGCAGTTAAAGTTTTCGTTTCTTCCGGCTTTTACGGTTTGCGCAGCATTGAGTGTAATGGCAAATATTGCCGATTTGGAGTTCACGAGCTTGCAATCGAATGCCGAAGCATCCGGTGGTTTTGGCGCCAATCAGGTTTCGACAGTGTTGGGATGGTTTATTTTGCTGGGATTACTGTTGAAGTTCAATCGAAGCAAAATAACGCCTTTTGAATGGTTTGACTGGGGAGTACTCTTTTACTTGCTGCTTCGGGCTCTTCTTACCTTTTCACGAGGCGGTGTAATGGGCGCTATACTTGCGCTGGCAGGCTCAATAGCTGTGCTCTATTTTTCAAGTCCGCTTTTCCGTAAACAGATGAAAAAACTGTCGCCTTACATTTTGTTAGGAATCATATTTCTGGTCGGCGTTTTTATTTTAGCCAACAACATCACAGGAGGGATGTTGCTGTTCCGATACCGAGGATTCTCCACTAACGAAATGCTGGCAGGCGCAACCGAACATAAGGGCAGTATGCTTACTGGGCGGGGCGAAATTATGCAGGGCGACTTTCATGCGTTTACCGAAGAACCTTTCTGGGGCGTAGGTTTGGGCATGGGCGAATTGTACAGAGCAATCTATTATGGACACGCTGCTGCTGCGCATACCGAATTTGCACGACTGCTGTCGGAACACGGAACATTTGGCATTCTGTTTATGTTGTTGGGAATGATTTGCCTTCCTGTGAGTCATTTTTTTAAGGAGAAAGGGATAATTGCCCGATGCTTTTTTATAGCGCTTTACCTGCTGGGTATGTTTACCATGTTTCATGCAGCAATGCGGCTGGCGTTGCCCGGAATATTGTTTGGAGCGTCGTTTATGCACATTATTTCCAAACCAAAAGAAACTCCGATAACGGCGCCGGATTCACAGGATTTGTAAAGACAGAACTTCAAAACTGTTTGAATTAAATAAATGATTATGGAATATATATCCATGTCTCGCAGGGACGACTCGTTATTAGTGAAGAGTTGTAAGTTGAAAATGGAGAGTTATGCAGAACGTAGGGAAATAACTCTCAACCCTCCATTCTCAACTTAATAAAGTTTTGTCCCCGCGGGACGCCTTAATAATATTTCCTGTTATCTGAACAGGAAATAACTCACGTTACGCAAGCCATACTTCTTAATAACGACGTTATGAAACATATCTTGCATAACATCAGTAATAATTCAAACAGCTTTCTTATTCTTCAATAACATTTAAAATTTATGCGTTTTTTAATTGTTTCGGCAGTCATACACAAAAAATCGGAAAATAAATACGGTGGATACACGCCTTACGTAAGAGAAATGAACATCTGGTTCAAACATGTGGACGAGGTTCGCATTATTGCGCCACTCTCGCCTGAGTCGTTAGACCCTCTGGAAACATTATACAGCCATCCCAAACTGACATTTGTAAAAGTACCAGCGCTTGATTTTACGGGTGTAACAACAGCGTTCAAATCGCTGCTTGCCTTGCCTGTTATACTGTTCCGCATTTTTCAGGGAATGGTGTGGGCAAATCATATCCATTTGCGTTGCCCTGCCAACTTGGGATTGCTGGCCGCTTTTGTGCAGATATTTTTTCCGCGAAAGCCCAAAACCGTGAAGTATGCCAACAACTGGGACAGAGCGAGTAATCAGGCAAAATCGTACCGCGTTCAGCAAGCGATTTTAAGCAGCGAGTTTTGGACACGCAACACAAAAATTCTTGTGTATGGCGACTGGAACGAAAAGAGCCGAAACATACTTCCGTTTTTCACAGCCTCCTATTCCAAAAAAATGCGTATTCCTGTCGAAGTGCGAACAATTTCAAAAGACACAGAAATCCGTTTGCTCTTTGTAGGAACTGTTACACCCAACAAACGACCGATGATTGCAGTAAAAACGCTCGAAACGCTTCGCGAAAGAGGCTTCGGTGTACGGTTGGATTTAATTGGCGGTGGTTTTCAAACCGAAGAGATACGAGAGTACATTGCTTCGAATAAGTTGGAAAGTTGTGTTTCCATTTTAGGAAAAATGAATCCCGACGAGGTAATCGAATATTTCAAGCGGTCGCACTTTCTGGTATTTATGTCAATGTCCGAAGGATGGCCTAAAGTAATAGCCGAAGCCATGTGGTGGGGATGCTTGCCGGTAACTACCGATGTATCGTGCGTAAGGCAGATGGCAGGCAACGGAAGTCGCGGCGTAGTGGTAAAGCCCGACTCCGGCATTGTGGCAAACGTCATTGAGCAGCTGCTTGAAGCTCCCGAACAGTATGCATCAATATGCAAAGAGGCAATGACGTGGGCGCGACAGTATCATTTTGAGCGTTTTGAAGAGGAAATTGTGAAACTTTTAAAAAATGAGATATGACATTTGACAGATCGAAGTAAAATAATCATATCGGTTGCATGCAGCCATTAAAAAAACAGTATGAATACTCAATCAATGTTACATCTAAATTAATATCAGTATCTTGCAGAGATATTTCGCTCGATAGAAAAACAGTATCCGACTACATTGCATCCTGCAATGTATAGATATACAAAGCAAATATATTTACTCATGTTACGCAACAATGATATCGGGGGAGCACAGAGCAGTGGTTATGTAACACAGATACGTGGTTATGTAACACGGATACGTGGTTGTGCAGCACGGATACGTGGTTGTGTAACACGGATACGTGGTTATGTAACACGGATACGTGGTTGTGCAGCACGGATACGTGGTTGTGCAGCACGGATACGTGGTTGTGTAACACGGATACGTGGTTGTGCAGCACGGATACGTGGTTGTGCAGCACGGATACGTGGTTGTGCAGCACAAAGCAGCCCCTTGTAAATGGTTAACAATTGAAACTTAAAGGCGCTTAAAAGCAACAAACTGTAAGTGGCTTATCTATCTTGAAAAATTAAACAATGCGTATATCAAACTATTACCTGTTGAACAAAACAGGCAACATACTCACAGCAACACAACAGATGGCGTAACATCGGTTACTAACAAAAACAACCTCATTACCTCATTTGCATGACCCCAAATGTGATAATGAGGTAAATATGGATGTAATACATAGCTACAGAGGTAAAATAAGATAAAAAATGAAGTTATTATTAATAACTGATGTTACGCACTGTTTTTTTTGAATGTGAGGATGCAATATCACAATAAAAAACTGTTCTCACAATTTGTAAAAAAAGAGAAAGGTTAAAAAAAGCTGTCTTCCCAACTTGGAAAAGGGTACAGAAAATAAAAAAAACAGACACTCACATCATGTGGCGATAAATTGCGTAACATGAGTTAGCAATAAGTATCCATAAAAGAATCATTTTCCCATAAAAACACAGCAAAAAGGCTTCGAGCAACCCGAAGCCTTTTTATAACATTCAAAAACTGTTTCGATTACTTTTTTCTGTTATCGAAATGTTTTTGGTATCTGTTCATAAACTTATCAACACGTCCTGCGGTGTCAACCAATTTCATTTTACCGGTGTAAAACGGGTGCGACGAACTCGAAATTTCAAGTTTTATTACAGGGTATTCAACGCCATCAACACTCTCGGTTTCACGTGTGTTAGCTGTTGAGCGTGTAACAAAAACGTCGCCATTCGACATGTCTTTAAAAGCGACTAAGCGATAATTATCCGGATGAATTCCTTTTTTCATTTCTATTTATTTTATTCTTCGTTATTTCTTAGTTAATACGGGCATACGCCAAAATTACTGTTTCAAATTGGCGTGCAAAGATAAATGTTTCGGGTAAAAGGACAAAAGATTACATAACATTTTTTTCGCTCAACCATGAAATTATTTTTCTTTGTTTATAAAACGCGGGTCGAACGGAATGGCAGTTGCCCGTTTTTCGCTTCTTTTCACATCGTCGAATATATAACGGTACGTAATGTGCCGTTTTCCGAAAGTGGCGCCAACTGATTCGTGCAACGCTCTCATTCTCGGATTAAAATCGCCAACCCACGACAGCTCGATTTCGGTTATTTGCGGCTTGGTTTTCATAGCTTCGCGCAAGTGCCAGAATATTCCAGATTCAAGTCCAAGTCGCTGATAATGCGGTGCAACACCCATAATTACAATTCGGGCACGGGTAATTGTTTTTTTCCACTTGTGATAAGCGAATCGAAGTTTATTCAAAAAATGAAGTTTCCCATCAAGAAGTTTCAGTATCTGATTAATATCGGGAAACATGATAAGAAACGCAACGGGCTCGTTGTTGTGATACACAAACCAGATAATATCTTCCATCAAGAACGATTTGGCATCGTTCAGCGATTTACGGAGCGTATCGGGATTCATGGGCGTAAAATTCTCGTGATATTGCCACGCATCGTTGTAAACTTTAACAAAATCGGAAACAAATTTTTCACTCTCCGCCCAGTTAAAATGACGAAAACTGTAATCGGGCTTGTTGATAATGCGCTCTGCAATTTTCCAGAACCTTTCGGGAAATGGCTTGGTCAAATCCAAATGATTGCTCACCTGTTCAAAATAGTTTCCAAATCCGTATTCTTCAAAAAATGCCTTGTAATAAGATGGATTATACTGCATTCCGAATCCGGGATGTGTAAAACCTTCGACAAGCAATCCCCAAAAGTTGTCGTTTTCGCCGAAATTAACAGGGCCGTCCATTGCTTCCATTCCGCGTTCGGAGAGCCATTTTTTTGCTGCGTCAAAAAGCATAAACGCTGCTTCTTTGGCGTTAATACATTCAAAAAAACCCATGCCGCCCGTAGGCTGGTTGAATCCATAAGCTTTGTTTTTGTTGATAAATGCGGCAACCCGTCCTATGGCTTGCCCGCTATCGTTGAGCAACAGAAATCGGACAGCCTCTCCGTTTCCGAAAAATTCATTCTTTTGGGTATCAAATATCTCCTCGATGGAAACATCCAGCGGACGAACATAAAATTTATCGTCTTTGTATATCAGTTTCACTACATTCAAAAACTGCTTTACCTGCATGGGTGTGCTGACTTGAACAACTTGCATAAATATTAATATTTAGAAAATGAATTATATGATTCGGGCGACAAAAGTAGTGATTTATATAGACTTTTCGAAAAACAATAATATATAAGTACAGGGGCGACGCATCTAATTTTTGTCAATAGGGAATAAAGACGTATCTTTCGCCTCAAAACGTCCAATGGATACCTAATCAAACTTATCAAAAATTAGATGTGTCGATACTGTGCAATATCCATAAAGAAAAGATACACATATCCAATATTTTTGTATCTTTGCCAAAATTTTTTCAAGCTATGGGTGTAAGACGATTAGTTAAAAACATAAAAAAATACAGGGTTGTGAACAATATCTTCAGACGTTATGGAGAACTCTGCAAAAATCATCCCGATGAGGAGATGATTGAAGCCTTAAGATATATCAAGCAAAACGGACCCATTTTAATACCTTATTCTTTGGGTGATAATCCTCCTGTCGAAATTTTGCAGGACGAATCATGTAATCTTAAATATGTGATTCACGAAGGAAAACGTCTTTATTTCAACGCTGCTAAAAGCGACCATGCCATAACACTTCTGGTTTCGGATTTGATAAACGAACAAAACATTAACTCACCACACTGTTACCATTCTGAAAATTTTGACGCAGAGGAGGGCGATATTCTTTTCGACATAGGCGCTGCCGAAGGTATCTATGCTCTGTCGGTTATCAATAAAGTAAATAAAGTGGTTTTGTTTGAATGTGAATCGGAATGGTTTGAACCTCTTAAAAAAACATTTGAACCATGGAACGATAAAGTGGTGATTGTGAAAAAATATGTGTCGGACAGCGATAGTGATACTACAATTACGATTGACTCTTTTCTTGAGCAGCATAGCGAATATGTCGATAAATCGCTGCTGTTTAAAGTAGATGTGGAAGGAGCTGAAGAATCGGTACTCAAAGGAATGAAAAATACATTGGCGAACAGAAACGTCAAAGCTGCAATATGTGTTTATCATAAGCGAAACGATTATGCAACGTTGAGCCAAATGATGCTGAATCATGGATATAATGTGGAAACATCGAAAAGATACATGCTGCTTCACGACGACTGGAACGATGAATACTCTCCCTATTACCTTACGAGAGGTGTTATTTATTGTCGCAAAAATGTTTGATAATATACGATTTTCTTCGCTGGAATATACTGATTTTTAGAAATACAAAATATTTGTACTACCTTTGCGATGCTATTTTGAAAAATAAAAGACATGAAAACTGTAAAAATTGCCATAGACGCCAGTTTATCCATAACTAAACTGAAAAACTGCACTCTCGCTGATTTGGGGAAATGAAAGTTTCTTTTAATTAAATTCTCTCTTAATATAAAAATAACAACTTAATGAATACTCCAGTCCTGTTTATTATTTTCAACAGACCCGATACTACCGAAAAGGTATTTGATGAAATAAGAAAAATTAAGCCAAAATACTTTTATGTGGCTGCCGATGGTCCGAGAGATAACAGACACGACGATTTGGTTTTGTGCGAAAAAACCCGTTCAATTATTGAAAAAATTGACTGGGACTGCGAATTGAAAACGCTGTTCAGAGAAAACAATTTAGGTTGCCGAAAAGCGGTAAGTTTGGCTATTACATGGTTTTTCGATAACGTAGAAGAAGGAATTATTTTGGAAGACGACTGTTTGCCCGCCCAAAGTTTTTTCGGATTCTGCTCCATGATGTTGGAAAAATACAGACATGATGAACGCATCGGTCATATTTCGGGGGGAAATTATCAGATGGGAGTCAGTCGCGGCGATGGAAGCTATTATTTTTCGTGGATGACAAATGTATGGGGTTGGGCAAGCTGGCGAAGGATATGGAAAGATTTTGACGTGAATATTGAAAAGTTTCCCAAATTCAAAGAATTAAAATATATAGAACGAATGGCAAGCCACGCCCCTTTCAAAAATTCGTGGCTGCACGCTTTTGAAGTTCATCATCAAGGATGGGACAGTTGGGATTATCAATATTCTTTTTTGAATTTAATCAACAATCGGCTCTCAATAATTCCCAACTGTAATTTGGTTACGAATATAGGTTTCGATAACGAAAAAGCTGCAACACATTTCAGAGCAAACCATCCTTTGGCAAACATTCCTTTGACAGAAATAAACTTAGCAAATATAAAAAAAACACAACCAACATTTATTGTGGGAGATATTGAGGCAGATATTCACTTCCAGTTGATAGAACAGAATTATCTGAAAAAAAACCTGCTGTCGCGATTGAACAGAAATATAAGATATGCAATAAAACAGGCGTTTAGAGGAGAATTAATATTACACTGATGAAAGATAAAAAGATAGCATTTGTCGTGTTCCGATACGGAATAGACATAAACGGTGGAGCCGAATACCATTGTCGCATGTTAGCCGAAAGACTGGCAGACGGGTATAATGTTGAAGTATTAACTACTTGCATCAGGTATTTAACTACATGCGCAAATGAGTTTTATCCGGGCATAGAAGAACTGAACGGCGTAACCGTCCGTCGTTTTTTCGCACTTGCTGAAGCCGGTTGCAATGCCTCCGACTTCAACAATAAAAAAATTAAAATAGCACGAAAATTGCGGCGACGACTTTACCGGATGGGAGTTTTGAAATTTTTCCCGATAAAATATAAAAAATATCGGCAGCTTG
Organism: Cytophagaceae bacterium; assembly: GCA_031285765.1. Classification (GTDB taxonomy): domain Bacteria; phylum Bacteroidota; class Bacteroidia; order Bacteroidales; family Marinilabiliaceae; genus WRMI01. The sequence goes on from JAITVO010000093.1 coordinate 22,042, forward strand.
AGTTGGAACTTTTTGGAAACCTGAAAGCTAACAGTCCCGAATTACTCAATTTTTTATCGGAACATAAAGACGACTACCACAAAATTATTTTCCTTACTTATATGACGCCATCAACCATACTTGGCATTAATATATGTAAAGAAAAATCCATTTTAATACCTACGGCGCACAATGAGGGGATGCTGTTTTATCCGGTAATGACCGATGTATTCAGTTTTCCGGCACATATTGCATTCAATACTGTATCGGAACAAAAACTGTGTTCAAATATTTTTAACGATATGGCGGCAAATTCAATCGTAGGAGTAAAATTCAATGAAGCGGAGCCTGCCAACTTTGATACGGTAAAACAGAAATATAATATCCCTGACAACTATATTCTTTATGTGGGACGGGTTGAACCGGGTAAAACAGGAAAATTAGTTGAATATTTTCTGAAATTCAAGAACGAAAACAGCACTGTAAAACACAAACTGGTTATGACAGGTGGCATCGGTATGTCCGTAGTCAATAATCCGAACATTATTTATACCGGCTATGTTACTGAGGAAGAGAAATTCTGTCTGATTAAAAATTCGGCAGTCGTTGTTAATCCCTCCTTGTGGGAAAGCCTTTCACTGATTGTGCTTGAAGCGCTATCCATGGAGATTCCCGTACTGGTAAATGGAGGTTGCGATGTTTTAAAAGAACATATCAAAAAAAGTAACGCCGGCTTCTTTTACGAAAATTATAAACAGTTCCACAATTCGTTATTTAAACTGTTAGACTCCGAAACGTTGCGAAATCAAATGGGTGCACTTGGCAAAAAATATGTTGATAATAATTACGAATGGGATATTATTATCGGCAAACTGCGAAACATTATTGAAAGTTGAGGGTTGGAAAGCATAATTCTCAACTTATGCTCAACATTTCCATGTAAATTTCACGATATTTTTCCATGTGCTTTGCGTATGAAAAATTTTCGGCATAAAGCCTGTTTTTTTCGGCATTATCAGGCGATGCGTAAAATAGTGGTAAATGCCTGTCGATAACTTCTTTCATTCGGTCGGTATCAAAACTGTCCCAAAAGAAAGCACAATCGCCGCCAATTTCTTTCAAACTTGTTTCTTTTGACGAAAAAACGGGTTTGCCAAACGACATGGCTTCGATAACCGGCAATCCAAAGCCTTCGAGCAGCGAAGGAAACAGAAACGCTTCGCAGTTGGTGTAGAGCCACGTGCGTTCTTCATTGCTAACCGTACCTGTCAGGTGTACATTGTGGAGTTTTTCTGTTTCTATCATGTCGAGCATCTTTTGTGCGTATGGCATAACAATTTTTCCCGCTACATAAAGTTCCTTTTCGGGAAACAGTTTCATAAGTGGAAGAAGAACATGAAAATTTTTCTTAGCATTTGTTTCTCCAATAGTGAAGAAAAAAGGCTTGTCATTTTTTACAAAATCAGGCTTTTTTTGATTTTGCACATCAAAAAGATTAACACCATTGTAAACAACGTCGATTTTCTTTTTTCTCAATTTGAAATTTTTTGTAACCTCATCTTTTGTAAATTGGGAGATACATACAATTTTAGAGGCTCTGTTTACTTTTCGCCGGATACGTCTGTAATATTTTTTGATTTTTGCTCCTTTTTTTTCGTACAGAAAGTTAAGATCATGAATGGTGAGAATATATTTTGTATTCCAATAAAAAGGAGGATATTTTGATAACTGATGAATAGCATGCCAAACATCATATTTGCCGGTCAAAAAGGGGAGAAACTTTTTCCGGTTGTTCGATTCTACGTATTTAACTTCGCTGCCAAAGATTCCGAAGAGTTCTTTAGGCATAAGCAGGTAAAGTTCGTAATTGGCTGAAGCCGAATAATTTTCTTTAAAATAATATCCGTAGTTCAGTGCAACTTGCCCCAAACCGCAGTAAACGTTTTTAAGGATGGATAAATCAACAAGTATTTTTTTCTTTTTCATATCCGCAATATTAAATGATGCTTCGGTAAACAGCCATCAGGTTTTCGGCAACTTTTTCGTCGGTAAACAGGTCGGCATGGGCAAATCCTTTTTGTACCATGCTTTGGCGAAGTTCGGTATTGCCAAAAATTTTGCCGAGAGCGTGCGCCATTTCTTCGGCGTTATCGTAATCGACATACAGAGCTGCGTCGCCGCCGGTTTCGCGAAAGCAACTGCCGTTGGATGTGAGTACAGGCGTGCCTGTGCAGAGCGCTTCGAGGATGGGAATACCAAAACCTTCGTAGCGCGAGGGGTAAACAAATACGGACGACAGGGTGTAAATTGTTGGTAAATCTTTGGTTGGCACACCATGCAGAAAAATCACTTGGTCATTGAGTTTCAGGTCGGCTATCAATTGTTTTACTTCAATCAGATAATCCGATTTGTTGCCTATTACCACAAGCGGAATATTGAGTTTTGCAATATGCATTGCCCTTATTACGGTTTCAAGATTTTTACGTTTTTCGATAGCGCCTACGTCGAGCATAAAATCGTGGGGAAAGTTGTATTTTTCGCGAATATTTTTCATTTCTTCCTCCGTTGGTTTTTGCCTGAAAATATTGCTGCATCCCTGATAAACCACATCTATTTTTGCCGGGTCAGCGCCGAAAAACTCTACAAAATCGTTTCCTGTTTGTTGGCTTATGGCAATAATACGGTCGGCAGCCTTAACACTGTATTTGTTTTTCTGCTCGAATATTTTGCGGTAAACAGCGGGATAGAGTTCGGGAAATCGCATAAAAATAGCGTCGTGCATTGTAACAACGGTTCCCACCTTTGTGTTATGAATACCGTAAGGCAGTTCCTGACTGAGCCCGTGATAAATGTCGGGCTTCAATCCGTTAATCAGCGACAGGCATCCGCTGCTTCGCCATACGCCGGGGAACATCCTGTAAAAGGTATTTTGAGGAACGATTGCTTCGGCATTATGCGGAACATCGAACAATTTTTCGCCCGAAGGCTTTATCGGACTGAAAAGGAAATACCGATTATCGGCAAATCGTCCGGTCATAAGCCTGATGATGTCGCGGCTGTAATTTCCCAAGCCTCTGTTGTTGTGGAATGCCCGCTTTGCGTCGAATGCCAAAATCATAATAAATTGTATATTTATTAATTGTCCGAATGAAAATGCAAATGTAAGAGTTGTTTTTTTAAATACAAAACCGAATCAATATTATTTACTTATGTTATGCATCTTGAATTGAAAATCGACGAAATAAAAATCGAGCATTTTCAAAGCATTTAAAAATAACATGATGTAAAGATGAAAATTTCAATCATTCGCGCCTGTAACGAAACTGTGAAAAATAAGAATTTATTTACTACTTTTGCCGGCAGATTAATAAATAATAAAATGCAAAACACACTGTTTTATATTATTACAACAGCAGCGCTGCTAACAGCCTCGTGCAAACCGTCGCAAACAACTCAGCCAAATCCACCCATTGTAACTGTTGATGGATACACGCTTACGATGAACGATATAAAAAAGGGAATACCCGAAAATCTTCTTGTTACTGACAGCGTGGCGGTGGTTGAAGATTACATTAATCGCTGGGTAAAGACCCGACTCACTTTGCGGCAGGCTGAACAGAACCTTTCGCCCGACGAAAAAAATGTTGAACAGAAATTGGACAGTTATCGCACTTCACTGCTGGTGTATCTTTATCAGCAAAAAATTCTGGAACAAAAATATACGCCACTACTCACCGACAGCGAAATAAGGCAGTATTACAACGAAATGCAGGATAACTTCACATTGCAGGAAAATATTTTCAAAGGACTTTATATTAAGGTGCCGAAAGACAGTCCCAACCAAAACCGGCTCAAACAGTGGTATCGCTCAAGTAAACAGGAAGATTTGGTTAATCTCGAAGCGTATTGCTATCAATATGCCCGTCAGTACGACAATTTTATGGACAACTGGGTTGCCTTTCGCCGTATTAACCGCATGCTGCCCGAACAGATTCCGAATGAAGACCGCTTTTTGCAGTGGAATAAAAGTTACGAGGCACACGATTCGCTCTTTAATTATTACATAAGCATTCATGAGTATATGCTTACAGGCGTTACGGCTCCGCTGACTTACGTTGAAAGAAGAATAAAAGCAATTTTGCTGAATAAGAAACGTGGCGAATTTATTCAACAATTGGAACAGGATTTGTATGACGACGCGCAGCGCGAAAAAATCATTAAATTCCATTAGTTTTCTTATCTTTGCCGCCAAATTTTTAAAATATGATGTTTAAAACAAAGAGTTTTTATGCGGGAATCATCTGGGCAATGCTGTTTGTCCCGCAGTTGCTGAAAGCGCAGTCAAATGTAATCGACGAAGTGATTGCCGTTGTTGGCGACTCGCCCATTCTCCGTTCCGACGTCGAATCGCAGTACCAGCAAGTAATGATGCAGGGTTCCAACTACGCGGGCGACCTCAAGTGTCACATTTTTGAACAGTTGCTGCTGCAAAAGCTGCTGCTCGAACAGGCAAAAATTGACAGTGTTGAGGTAAGCGAAAACACTGTAATTTCGTATGTTGACCGTCAGATTAACGAGTTCATTAACCGCGCAGGTTCAAAAGAGAAGCTCGAAGAGTGGCTTAACAAACCTCTTTACCAGATTAAGCAGGAGCAGCGCAATATTATTCGCGACCAGCTGATTACGCAACAGATGCAGGGCAATATTACGGGCGATATTAAAGTTACGCCATCCGAAATCAGGAGCTTTTACCGCAGCCATTCCGACACGTTGCCTCAAGTGCCTGCACAGTTCGAAGTACAGCAAATCACTGTTTATCCGCAAATATCAGTCGAAGAAACTGAAGCCGTAAAAGCCCGCCTGCGCGATTTTCAGCGTCAGGTAAACGAGGGGCGCGACTTTGCAACTTTGGCAGTGCTTTATTCCGAAGACCCGGGCAGCGCTGCACGCGGCGGCGAAATGGGCTACATGTCGCGTGCCGAGTTTGTTCCCGAATTTGCGCAGGTTGCATTTAATCTTCAGGATAAAAATAAAATATCGAAGATTGTAGAAACCGAATTTGGCTTTCACATCATTCAGCTGGTTGACCGTCAGGGCGACCGTATCAATGCGCGCCACATTCTACTGCGTCCCAAAGCCAAACCTGAAGCCATTGAGGAAGCAAAACGGCGAGCCGATTCGCTTGCTACCGTTATCCGAAACGGCGATATGTCGTTTGAAGAAGTCGCCCTGCGCTATTCGATGGACAAAGATACAAGAGCCAATGGCGGAACAATGGTAAATCCTCAAAATCAGTCCACCAAGTTTCAGGTGCAGCAAATAGCCGCCGACATTTACCGACAAGTAGAAAAAATGAAACCCAACGATATTTCCAACGCTTTTTTGATGAAAGACGAACGTTTGGGCAAAGATTATTATGCAATTATTAAACTGAAATCGTTCAACGAGCCTCACAAAGCCAATCTACAGGACGATTATCAGTTACTTCAATCCCTTCTGGAAGAGGAAAAGAGTCAGGATAGTTTCAAAAAGTGGATAACGAAACGTCAGCAGGAAAATTACATTTCCATCAGTCCCAACTGGATTAACTGCGAATTTGAATTTAAAGGGTGGGTGAAATAATTTTGCAAAACATTGTGTGTATAGATGGATAATTTCCGCCTATCCTAAATTACAAAAAAAGGATAGTTGAAAATTCAGCTCTCCTTTTTAATTGTTACGTGCTGTCTTAAACTACGATTTTATTCAATGCTGATCCCGAAATTTTACAGCTTTATCAATGCTGCTGTTTATGAAAAACATAAAACCTCATTTACAAATAATACCAAACTGCTATCAATCACATTAAAATGATGACAGTTTGGTATTCTCAAAAAGAAATGAATTTATTTCAAAAACAGGTTCAATAATTTTTTTTAATCAATTGTCTGCCGTAAGGAAACAGATGAGATAAAAAACAGTAATTATTTTGATGTTATACTAACCCGCTATCATCAGTATTAAAATAACACAAAAGTATGCTGGTTGCAATGTTTTGCAGGGACGATACTTCGCATTTATTGTGTCGTCCCTGCAAAACTTAAAATAGCAAGGTGTAAATCTCCGTAGGTTATACTTCGCTTCACCTTCGGTTAATAAAGTAAATTTCCTAAGGGACACTTGAATAGCATAGTTTCTATTATCTGAATACATAATAAACACAATAGTTCATTGCGCTATTTATCTATTTTTTTATATTAAACGATAATATATAACTTTACATGGACTATCTGTTGTACAGATAATGTTTTGCTATATTTACTATGTTCTTTTTCGGAAAAATAGTCATCAATTGTTCAGTGCAAAAATTTATATGTGCCGATATAACTGAAATGTTTATCAAAATACTTAATTTTGCCGCAATAATGTTTTGTACTATGGAACTTCTAAAGATTAGATTTTTCTAAGTTTGCGACTGATACAAAAGCGGAGTTTACTAAAGTAAATGAGCATTTTAGCGAAAGAACATAACAAAGAAATAGCAGTTTTTTGAAGTTTCCACTAATTAAATCACAAAATTATGAGAATACCTGAATCCGAATTAATCATCAATCCTGATGGTTCTATTTTTCATCTGCACATTAAACCCGAACAGCTTGCTCCAAACATCATTTTAGCCGGCGACCCCGGAAGGATTAAAATGATTGCCGACCATTTTGATAAAATACTTTACAGCGGCGAAAACCGCGAGTTTGTGTGGAAAACAGGTCTGTACAGGGGTAAAGAGTTTACCGCGCTTTCAACAGGTATTGGCACCGATAATATCGACATCGTGCTTACCGAACTCGATGCTTTGGTGAATGTTGATTTTGAAACCCGTACTGTTAAATCCGAAAAACAGTCGCTCAATATTGTGAGAATCGGCACATCGGGTTCTATGCAAGCCAACATCCCTGTTGATACGTGGTTAGTGTCTGAAAAGGCGATAGGCTTCGACGGATTGCTTAACTTTTACGACGGGCGCAACGATGTGTGCGACCTCGACTTTGAACGGGTGTTTACCGACGCAGTAGGCTGGAAGTCCGCCCTGCCTGCGCCTTACGTGATTGACGCCGATGCGAATCTGGTTGCAAAACTCAATCATACTTCGGCTGTAAAGGGAGTTACCATATCGGCGCCCGGCTTTTACGGACCGCAGGGACGTGTAGTGCGGCTCCAGTTGTCGCACCCCGAACTCAACAGCAATATTACGCGCTTCAATTACCAAAATCGAAAAATCACCAACTTCGAAATGGAGTGTTCAGCTATATACGGACTTTCGGCACTGCTCGGACACAAAGCCGCAACGGTGTGCGTTATCATTGCCAACCGCTTGGCGGGCAAAAACAGTAAAGATTACAATGTTCCGATGCGGGCGCTGGTACAGCATGTTCTGGATGTTTTGTCGAAATAATAATAATTGCTTACTTTCAATCTGTTTGATAAAACAAAAAGGGTTCATCCGACAAATTTAAAGCCTGTTGTTCCGCCAAAGTCTAATCGGAAGAAGACATGGAAATACAACAAGAAAATTTACAAACGCAGAAATGACGTAGAGCAATTATGTCACAGGGAAATGGATAAACAAAACAGGGCTTTAAACCGAATTGTGTTTTTTCGGTATTATCTGTCATTTGTAAATAGCCCTTTTATCCATATTACGAAAACAAATACATAGTGTTAAATGTCATAAAATATAAAAAAATATTCACAAGTACATACCAAGACAATCATTCATTACGTTATTCAAAAACATTTGCAGGTTTCAGTTGTTTCAAGGGTTTGAATTTTTATTTGAGAAAAAATAACGCTGAATATGTAACCTTTTTATTTTTTTGGAGTAAAAAGTCTGCGTGAAAAGAAGGATGTGATTTGAATATTATTTATATTTGCAGCCTTGTTTATTTAGTCGAATCATCAAAATAACAATTAATAAGCTATGAGATTTCATTTCAGAATTTTAGTTGCCGCTTGTGTTGCAATCGCAGTATTGTCGTCATGCGGAGGAGGAGGTAAGGGTGTTTCATCTGCTACCGGTTGGGGTTACAATGACCCTAAGTATGGAGGTTTTGAATATCATCCGGGTTATGAACAGGAGCTCGGACCGGGTTTAACCTTTATCGAAGGTGGTACATTTATCATGGGGCAAACCGATGAAAATGTAATGAGAGAATGGGATAATACACCTCGCAGAGTTACGGTTATGTCATTCTACATGGATATTACCGAAGTAAGGAATCTTGACTATAGGGAATATCTGCATTGGTTAAACAGGGTTTATACCGATTTTCCCGAAGTTTACAAAACAGCTTTGCCCGACACACTTGTTTGGAGAAGGTCTTTGGCTTTGAACGAACCCCTTGTCGAAACTTACTTGCGCCATCCGGCATACGACGATTATCCGGTAGTTGGCGTAAACTGGTTGCAAGCCTCCAATTACTGCGCATGGCGTACCGACCGCGTTAACGAGTTGATATTGGTTGACCGAGGAATTATAGAGTTGGATGTTACCAATCAGCTCAATTCCGAAAACTTCAATACCGAAGCCTATTTGTATGGGCAATATGAACCCACTGCCGGTCGTCGCCCCGTTAAAGACTTGGGTAATAACAACGAACCGCGCCGTGTGCGAACCGATGACGGGATACTGTTGCCAAAATATCGCCTCCCAACCGAAGCCGAATGGGAATATGCAGCTTCGGGTTTGATAGGTAATTCAAGCGAAGAGCGCATGACCGATCGCAGAATTTATCCTTGGAACGGGCACGTTTTAAGAAATGCCGAAATGGGTAAAGAACGCGGCAGAATGATGGCTAACTTTGTTCGCGGAAATGGTGACTACATGGGGCTGGCTGGAAATTTGAACGATGGAGGCGCTATAACTATGGAAGTAAGATCGGCATATCCTAACGATTATGGACTGTATTGCATGGCTGGAAACGTAAACGAATGGGTTGCCGATGTTTATCGTCCACTCTCTTTCGAGGATGTTGAGGAATTTAACCCTTATCGTGGTAATGTTTTCCAAACAAAAGAACTCGACGAAGAAGGAATGGTTGTAGAAAAAAATGAATTTGGGCATATCCGTTATCGCGAAGAAACAGATGCCGACATCAAGGATAGAGCTAATTACAGAACTGCTGATAACATAAACTTTCAGGACGGCGACAAAGTATCGAATATTGTAGCGGGTGATAATTGGAGCGACTCTGAGGCTTCGACCGACAATATGTATGGTGCAAGCACCGGACCACTTGGCTCGCTTATTACCGACAGATCAAGAGTATATAAAGGAGGCGGCTGGAGAGACCGCGCTTACTGGTTAAGCCCCGGAACTCGCCGATTCCTCGACGAACGCCAATCGACCGATGACATAGGCTTCCGTTGCGCAATGATAAGAGTTGGCTCACCAATAGATACAGGAAAAAAGAAAAGATAGAATTTAAACAGAACATTTCATCGTGAAAAAGCCGGTTTTAAACCGGCTTTTTTTATACCGAAATAAGATGTAACTTGCGACGCAAAACAATTAAAGAATATGGAAATTGCAAATCTATACAATATATATAAGGAGTGTTCTTCGGTTTCGACCGACAGCCGGAACTGTACTGCAAATGCGCTGTTTTTTGCATTAAAAGGCGACACATTCGACGGCAATCAATATGCACTGAAAGCCTTAGATTCAGGCTGTAAATATGCTGTGGTTGATGCTGTTGAGTTGAAAAATAGAGCTGATTGTATCTATGTAGATGACTCACTGAAAACGCTTCAACAACTTGCCGCTTATCACAGGAAAACGCTTGGCATTCCAATTATTGCAATTACAGGCACCAATGGCAAAACAACTACAAAAGAATTGACTGCCGCAGTTCTTTCGAAGAAATTAAAAGTTCGATATACGCAAGGCAATCTGAACAACCATATTGGCGTGCCTTTAACCTTATTGGCAATGACCAGCAATACCGAAATTGGCATTGTTGAGATGGGTGCCAATCATATTGGTGAAATTGCTTTTCTGTGTACGATTGCAAAACCCGATTACGGCTTAATTACCAATGTTGGGAAAGCCCATCTCGAAGGATTTGGCTCACTCGAAGGTGTGATGAGCGCCAAAGGCGAACTTTACAAGTATCTTTTCGGGAAAAAAGCACCAGTTTTTGTAAATGCCGACAATCATCTTTTAATGAAAATGATTGCTGAAAAAGAACACATTGGTTACGGAACAACTCTCAACGCATCTGCCAGCGGGCGAAACATACATGCCGCTCCCTTACTTCAATTTGAATGGAAAAAACGTGATGCAGAAGTGTGGGAAAACGTTGAAACACAATTAACCGGCGACTATAATTTCGAAAATGCGATGGCTGCCATTTGTATTGGCAACTATTTTGATATTGCACCACGCCTTATTAATGAAGCATTGGCAAATTATACCCCCTCGAATAACCGCTCGCAACTTGTTTTAACGGTTCGCAACAAAGTTTTAATGGATGCCTACAATGCCAATCCAAGTAGTATGAAAGTGGCGCTGGATAATTTTGACAAAATGACAGCATCCCGAAAAATTTTGATACTTGGGGGGATGAAAGAGTTAGGCGACGAAAGTTACAACGAGCACAAAATATTGATGGAACGTATCGAAAAATTAAATGCCGCCACCACTTATCTGGTAGGAAGCGAATTTGCGCCTTTCGATGTTCATCAACAAACGTGCAGAACGTTTGAATCGGCAAACCTGTTGATTGACTATTTTAAAGAGAACCCTGTTACGGATGCGCTGATACTTGTAAAAGGCTCGCGCACAAACCGGCTCGAAGATATGATGAGCGTGTTGTGATAAAAAAGGTGGCTATAGGTTGACAATTTTCATCAACAGAAAATACCCCAACCATATTTTGGCATAACTGCATCAGCAAAAAAAAGCAGAACGTAAAACCTTACGCCTCTGCACTTATCTGTATAGTTCATCCAAAATAATGAATATTATACAAAACTCAGGTTAATAATCAATAAATACGCTATTATTTCTCTTGCACGGCAACTGCGTGTAGATAAAAGTTGTAAGTTTGCAGCTATTTTATACAAGCCTTATATCATCAAACAATATAAGGCTTGTATTGTTATTAAATGATGATTTACGAATTAAATAATAACCGATTTGTCAACAAATAAATTTATCGCTGTTCTGCATCTGTTGTTTTTTTCGATAGTTGCGGATGCGGCGGCGCAGGGAAAGTACTTCACCTTGAGTGGAACAGTGAGGGACGCCAAGGATGGCGAGGATTTGATAGGTGTAAATATTTACGCACGGGCGCTTAAAAGCGGAACGGTAACCAATACCTACGGTTATTACTCGCTGCTGCTGCCAGCGGGAAAGCACGAATTGGAAATCAGCAGCATGGGATATGTTTCGCAAACAATAACTGTCAATTTATCGGCACACGTTACACAAAACATCCGAATGGAACCATCGGACAAAATTTTGCAGGAAGTTACCATTGCCGGCGAGCAGCGAAACAATAACATCGTAAGCCCCGATATGGGCGTGCAGCGACTGTCGTCGAAAATAATTAAAGCCATACCCGCCATGATGGGCGAAGTGGACGTGATAAAGGCAATACAGCTCTTACCCGGCGTTCAGTCGGTAAGCGAAGGCTCATCAAGTTTCAGCGTGCGCGGAGGCGGGCACGACCAGAATCTTATACTGCTCGACGAAGCTACGGTGTACAACGCATCGCATTTAATGGGATTTTTCTCAATTTTCAACAACGAAATCGTAAAAGACGTAAAGCTATACAAGGGCGACATTCCGGCGGTTTATGGCGGACGGCTTTCGTCGCTCATGGAGGTGCATACAAAAGACGGAAACAATCGTACCTTTGGCGGAAGTGGCGGCATTGGCACAATATCAAGCCGATTAATGCTCGAAGGTCCAATAATTCGCGACCGCGCCTCATTCATTGTAGCCGGCAGGAGAACCTACGCCGACGTTTTTTTACCCCTTGCACGAAATGAGGAACTTCACAACAATTCGCTCTATTTTTACGACTTGAATGCCAAGATTAACTTTCGTATCAATAACCGCAACCGCGTTTTCCTGTCGGGATATATGGGCGACGACCATTTTGCCAACAACATTGCAGGAATGAATTTTGGTAACAAAACTTTCTCTGCCCGATGGAACTGGATTGTAACGCCTCGCCTGTTTGCCAATTTTACCCTTACGGGAAGCCAGTACGACTATTATACCGGCATCACGTTTAACGAACATATTTCGCAGGACTGGAAGTCGCGCCTGCGCGATTTTGGGAGTAAAGCCGATTTTTCGTATCACATCAATCCCGAACATGCCGTAAAGTTTGGTTACAATGGCAACTACCACATCTTTTTTCCGGGCAACGGCGGTGGTGTGGGAGAACAGTCCATTATCAAGCGATTTAATTTGCCGCAGAAGTATTCGGGCGACCACGCCGCCTACATTTCTGCCGAATCCACCCTTTGGGGAAAGTTAACGCTGCGTTACGGCTTGCGATACTCTGTATTTCAAAACATAGGCAACGGCGAAAAGGAATATTTGCTCACCAGTTATGCTGTTACCGATTCGGCAGTGTACGAACGGGGAAAAGTATATCATACCCACTCGCGCCTCGAACCGCGCTTCGGAATAAATTATGTGATAAACGACCACCAGTCCGTAAAGGCAAGTTACTCGCGCACGGCGCAGTACATACAGCTCGCGTCGAACTCGGCGGCAGGCTCGCCACTCGATATTTGGTTTCAGGTATCAAAAAACATCCAGCCTCAGATAAACGACCAGTTTTCGGCAGGTTATTTCCACAATTTCAGCAACGATACTTACGAAACATCCATCGAATTTTATTACAAGGATATGAAACACGTAGTTGATTTCCGCGACAGGGCAAACCTGCTTGGAAATGCGCATCTCGACCGCGAACTCCGTTTCGGCGTAGGGAAAGCTTACGGCGTGGAACTAATGGCTCGCAAAAACAGCGGTACACTTACAGGATGGGTTAGTTATACACTTTCGCGAAGCCTCCGAAAAATAGACACGGTAAACAACGACGACTGGTACCGCTCACCTTACGACCGTCCGCACAATATTTCCGCAGTATTGAATTACGAGCTGTCGCCCAAGTGGTCGGTATCGGCAAACTGGGTGTATGCCACAGGAATACCGGTAACATATCCCGTCGGGCGCTTCGAGGTCGAAAACGTTTATATTCCCATTTATTCAAAGCGCAACGAGTACCGTTATCCCGATTATCACCGCATGGACATAGCCGCCGTATGGAAGATTTCCAAGCCCGAAAAACGTTTTCAACATGAATTGAATTTTTCGCTCTACAACGCCTACGGACGCAAAAATCCGTGGGCAATATATTTTAATCAGGAAGAGGACAACCCCAACGTTAGCTACGCCGAGATGCTTTACCTCTTCTCGTTTGTTCCCTCAATAACTTGGAACTTCTCGTTTTAAAATATTATCATAAAAGGAAAACGAATGAAAGACTCAATTTGGCAAAAGCCGATAAAATTTTACGCATTTGTTCCTTCGGTTAAAACCGAAGGAAATAAAACGGAAGAAAGAATAAATATTTTTGACAAATAGACGATTGACTCCTTGGCTAAAACCGATTATTATACTCAAACAGAATTGATTTGCGAATAAAAACAACAAGGGGATTAATCCCCTTGTCAATAAATAAAACTGAACAGTTAAAAACTGGAATCCACTGTGATTTGCAAACCATTTTTGTTTGATTATTTAAAAACCGAACAAATACTAATAATAAAATCATCTACTAATATGAAAACACTTGGCAACACAGCCCTTTTATTACTGATAACGCTTGTGTCGTGCACCGAGCGGATTGAAATCAACACATCCGACGCTGCGCCCCGCCTGTCGGTGTTCGGATACATCACCAACAGGGTAGCAACCCATACTATCACAATAACACGCACGGCGGGTTACTTCTCTACTCAACCGCCCGAAGGCATCAACAACGCAGCTGTAACGCTTTCGGACGGCAACATCACTCATCTTCTTGCCAGAAAACCGGATGCAGCAGGCGTTTACTGCACTGCGCCCAATTTTTACGGAACCGAAAACACAACTTACACGCTCAATATCACGCTCGACTTTGACAACGACGGCACTCCCGAACAATACACCGCACAGGCACACATGCCCGGCGCAACGCGGGTCGACTCCATCAAGCTTCAGCCGTCGGTGATGCCCCGCATTCCCAATCTGTTGCTTTACGGCGAAGTCCCCGATTACCAAAAGAACTGTCTGGCAGTATATCTCTCCAAAAACAATGAACACGAAAACATCTTCGAATACCTGTTGATATTAACCGACTCCTACTTCAACGGGCACATCATCAACGGCTACGCCTTTCCATGCTTTGTGGACGAAGGCGTAAAAAAGAGCGACACCATCCTGTTTCGCGTCAACAGTTTTTCAAGCGATTTCGCCGCATTTATATCCAATGCGCGTGGCGAAACGGGCGGCTCAAATCCCATCTTCGACGGACCTCCCGTTGATGTGCAAACAAATATCACTGCTGTTGATAAAAACAATACCACAGGCATTGCCGGCTACTTTGGCGCCTTTGCATGGGACGAAAAGATTACCGTATCGGACAGGGATTTTTAGCAGGGGATTATAAATTACGTTGATTGTATATGCGAATCAACGGATACGTCGATTTATTTCGCTTTTGCGAATGACTGAAAATACTGTAATACCAAACCGCTATCAAGCAACATCACTTATTGTTTTTAATATTAACCAAAGTTTTAGATAAACGATTATTTTATAATTGTATGCTAATAAACATATCATGTTGCTAAAACCACAAAACTGTGATTTGTTCAAAACTGCGCAAGGCTGTATTGTGTTTAATATCCTTTTAGCTCAATCAGACATACTCAAAATCGGTGTTTTGTGAACAGGCAAGCATTTATCCTGATCGAAAATATGAGTTTTTATATTAATGATGAAAAATTATAATTGATTTTTTGTATATAACAACTGTATAATAACAGACTTATATTCTATATAGGGAACCTCTAAAAACTCAAAGTTCGAGGCTTGCGAGGCGATAAAAGCGCAGTTTACATAAACGTAAATGAGCATTTTATCGTCCGAAGCATAACGAAGAAATTGGAGTTTTTAGAGGTTC
>JAITVO010000129.1 GCA_031285765.1 Cytophagaceae bacterium
GATTCAGAAGAGTTTTTACTCGTTACGAAAAAACAGATATAATGTATATCGCATTTGTTATGTGTGCGTTAATTGTTGATTATTTGAAATAGTGTTAACACTCCCTAATTGATACAGTCATTTTACCACAAAGTTCGCAAAGGGCACACAAGGCTCACAAAAACACAGTATCGTTTGTAAACAGCTTTGTGCTCTGTGTGGTTTGCTTTTAGTATAAATTAATTTTTGATTCATACTTACATATTATTTTTAAGCAGTAATGCGCTGCGGTCAGCACAAACATTATTTTCGTTATTATCTCATGTTACGCAAAACAGCCTTGAAAAGGCTGAATATTCATAACCACAAGCGAGCGGAGCGTTGCCTGCGGAAAATGACGTTCGTATCTCCCTGCCCGCAAGGGCAGTTGTGCTGTTGTCTGTTTGCCGTAAGCTGCACGGTTATGAAGATTCAGCCTTTTCAAGGCTATCAAAAGTAATACTGCGTAACACGAGTTAATCAAAAGTAATTGCCTTAACGGGCTGTATGCGCGCTGCAAGGTACGACGGACCCAGCATCAGCAAAAAAATGGCGGCGGCAGCGCCAATGTTGAGCAGCAACAGATGAAAAGGATTCAGATATACGGGAACTGTTTCGAGGAAGTAGTTGGTTGGGTCGAGCGAAACGATATGAAACTGCGCCTGCACCACACAAAGCCCCACACCAAGTATGTTTCCAAAAATTAATCCACGAATAGCAATGTCGGTCGAAAGGTACAGAAAAATTTTTCGCAGCGTCCAGTCGTTTGTGCCTATTGCTTTCAGTATCCCAATCATATTTGTACGCTCAAGAATCAGAATAAGCAAGCCCGAAATCATATTAAAACCAGCCACCAAAAGTATTAAAACAATAATAACCACAATATTCATGTTGAGTAGGTCGAGCCAGCCAAAAATCATGGGTTGCGTTTGTCGGATGGTTTGTGTGCGGAGCAGCGTACCGTCGTCAAACACATGCGTGGCAGTCAGTTCGTAAATATTGTAGGCAATATCGTCAATATTATCATAATTGTCAATCACAATTTCGTAACTCGCAATTTGGTTATACGCCCAGTTATTAAGGCGCTGAATGTGTCGTATGTCGGCAATCACAAACAGTTCGTCCAAATCGGGCATGTGACTGTCGAAAATACCTGCAATGGTAAACTGCCGTGCTCGCACGGTTTCCTGAAAGAAATAGGTGGTAACCTTTTGTCCGGTTTCCAAGTGCAGGCGAGCAGCCAAATCGTCGGAAATCAGTATTTCGTTCGATGTTGAGTCGTTGCTGTACTTGGGAATTGCACCCTCAACAAGAATATTTCTTATAAACGAAAAATCGTATTCGGCGCCCACTCCTTTTATTACGATGCCCTGTATTTCGCGGTTGGCTTTAATCAACCCTGGCTTTGTTGCCACGCGCTGCAGAGCCGTAACTCCTTTTATGGACGAGGTTAGTTGGCGGTACAGCGCTGTGTCGTGCACAAAAGGATTCGATTCGTAGCTGAAATTATAATCGTAATTCGATATTTGTATATGACTTCCAAATCCGGTTATCTTTTCTCGAATCTCACGTTTAAAACCGTTGCCCACAGCCAGCGACACAATCATTACCGACATGCCGAGCACGATTCCGGTAACGGCTACTTTCAATACCGGACCCGCAAACTTTTTTCCCGAAATTCCGCCCGAGCGAATCTTTTTATAGATAAAATATTCTGATTTCAATGCTTTGTGTGTGTGTTGCAAAAGTAAAAATATTTGCAGTTTGCAAAAGGTTGAGTTGAATTCCACTGCTTAAATAACCGGCAAATTCAATCTTAACAATAATCACTGCTATGCTTTGCCAAATATTCAACAACCGTAATCATTGCATCGGTGAGTTTTTCAACCGATGTTTCAAGATTTCGAGCGAACTGTTCATGTGTGGCATGATGAGTCGAATCGACCAAATCGGTTACCGACTTGATGCAAAACATCGGAATTTGGTACAGCGACGCCACCCATGCAACTGCAGCCGCTTCCATATCTTTCACTTCGCCTCCAATGGTTTCAATCATTGCGGCGTCGGTAGGCGACATATCCAATGAATCGCCGGTTGTTACTATGCCCAACTTAAAACCAAGTTCCTGCGCCATTTTGCGCGTATCGTAAACCGGAAAAGAGCCAATACCCATCTCATTCCATCCCGAAATTGGCACGCGTCGGTCGTGAAAGGCAACGTGAGGATAGCTCAAATAAATATCGCCTACATCGGCTCCTTTTCCGGCGAAAGCGCCTGCTGTGCCCGCACTGATAATTAAATTGGGGTACTGCCTTTCAATTGCCTGCTGCGTGGCTATTGTTGCAGCCTGCGTTCCTATTAAATCAAGATTGAACTTTTTGTCCTTACCATTGATAATAACCGAAATGTCAATGCCGCAATATTTTCCTTTCAAACGGCGCATGGGTAATCGCAAGTTGAACATAAGATCTTCGGATAACTGCAAACGCTTAATAAAAGGACGCGCTTCGGCTTCCATTGCCATAATAAAATATATCATATAAAATATGGTATTTGAATAAACATTTTTTTAGAACCTGAATAACCGCGCTTACGCATAAAAAAACAGTATCAGCAATTGCGCTACCAGTACCCGCAGGAACATCGTTAATGGATAAACGGTTGAGTAACTCACGGCGGGCACATCGTTATTTGCCGTAGCGTTGGAGTATGCCAATGCGGGCGGATCGGTGGTGCTTCCGGCAAGCAGCCCCATCAAAACAAAATAGTTGAGCTTGTAAAAAAAACGTCCGATACATCCGACAATCAACAACGGAATGGTGGTGATGGCAAAACCCCAGCCTATCCATGCCACGCCGCCTTTATTAACAATGGTATCCATAAAACTTTCGCCGGCGCTCAAACCCACGCAGGCAAGAAACATGGCGATACCTACTTCGCGCAGCATCAGGTTGGCGCTTTGCGTGGTGTAAGTAATCAGTTTGTAACGGTAGCCGAAGCGTCCTATAAGAATTGCAATAATGAGGGGACCACCTGCCAGCCCGAGCTTTACTGGCTGCGGAATGCCGGGAAAGGCAAACGGAATGCTTCCCAAAATAATTCCGAGTGCAATGCCTGTAAAGATGGTTATCAGGTTGGGTTCGTTAAGCCGTTTGAGCGAATTGCCCAGTGTTTCGGCTACTTTTTGCACGGCAGGTTCGCTGCCAACTACCGTAAGACGGTCGCCCAACTGAAGTTTCAGCGCAGGCGTAGCTACAAACTCAACGCCTGAACGGTTTATACGCGTGATGTTAGTGCCATGCAGTCGGCGAAGCTGAAGGTCGCCCAGTCGCTTTCCGTTCAGTTCGGACTTTGTGATTACAATACTTCGGCTGATAAATTCGGCGTCGGCAGGAATCCACTGTTTTCTGTCCATCTGAATTTCGTTGCCTACAAAGATCTTGATGGCTTCTGCGTCCTCGTCGGTAGTGATTACAAATATCTTATCGCCTTCGTGCAAAACGGTATCGCTTTTTGCAATATCAATGCGGTTGCTTTCGCGATAACAAATGCGCGAAATAACAAACTCGCGGTGCTTGAGCAGTCCCGAAAGCTGATAAATGCTTTTGCCAAAAACGGCGGGGTTTTTTACTTCGAGCGAAACAGGTGTTGCTTCGTGTGTTTGTTTGCTTTCATCACGCTCAATCTGCTCGGTTTCTTTTGGCAAACTGATTCGAAAAACGTATCGTACAAAAAGTATGGAGAGGATGATTCCAACAACGCCCAGCGGATAGGCAACCGCATAACCGAGCGCAATGGTGTTGTCGGTTTCGCCGAACAAATCGCCAAAAGCCTCTTGTGCGGCGCCCAGTCCGGGTGTATTGGTAACGGCGCCCGACATTATTCCAACCATGGTAGCCATCGGAATGTCGGTAACGTAATGTATAACAATAGTAATGATTGCGCCAAGCAAAACAATTGCACCCGCAAGCATGTTCAGCGTAACACCGCCTTTTTTGAACGACGAAAAGAAGCCCGGTCCCACCTGCATCCCAACGGCAAACACAAACAGTATCAGTCCAAACTCCTTGAAGAAGTGAAGAACGTCGTGATTAACGCGAAATCCGAAGTGTCCGAGAAGTATTCCCGTAAAGAGCACGAGCGTCATCCCCAGCGATATTCCGAATACTTTGATTTTTCCGAGCTTGATGCCCGCTGCAATGGCAACTGCCAAAATCAGGATAGAATGTGCAATTGTGTCATTCCATAAAAGTTCCATCATCCACATACATCGTATTTTTTATAAAACGGCGACAAATATACGCAATAGTTATGGGATATTCTCGTAAAATGTAATGACAATCTTACATTAAGTTGTTTTTGGCAAAAAGCGATTAAGTTTGCAGTTACAGGTTGTTGGCTGAAGCCCAATATCGTCAAATTAAGGCTGAATTGAAAATCGACGGGGTTAAAGTTCGGTTTTTCAAATAAGTAAGTGCTCATAATTAATTCACGGGCTTTGTTAGTTAAGTATCTTTTATGTAGTTTTTGTAGTCAAAAACAATATGGATTGTCCCCGTTGCGGTAGTTTGCGCCATGTTAAGAGCGATAAAATTCAAGGAGATCAGCGTCACAGACACAAAGATTTAGGTCGGAATTACACCGTGTCGATAAAGTCAACCGAGCGCAGTCAAAACACAAAACGTCAAGCCTTGCAAATATATTTGGAAGGACTCGGCTTTTGTTCGATCGGCCGCATTTTTGAACGTCAGCCACGTGTCGGTTTATCATTGGATCAGAAAATTCGGCACCCATCTCGAAACTGTTCGCAATGACAAACCGGTGGAGATGATGGTGTTGGACGAATTGCATACATATATCGGTCGCAAAAACTGTCAACGGGTTTGGACTTGTGTCAGTCGAAACGACCGGCAGTATGTTGATTTCAAGGTCGGCAATCAAGGAACGAAAACCGGATTAAAGTTGTGGGGCAGGGTCGGAAAACTCGCCGTTGTCCCGGTCATGGCAGATCATTGGAAGCCCTACACCGAGATTGTTCCCGCCGGGCAGTTGTTGCAAACGAAAGTCGAGACGTATACTGTTGAAAGTTTTAACGCCTTGATAAGGCATTATTTGGCCCGATTCAGGCGACGCTCAAACGGTTCGAGAGCGACGGCATCGAAGGGTTACAAACTCGTCCCGGACAGGGGTCGCAAGCCAATAATGGATTGCTTGGACGAGGAAGCCGTCCGCAGGACTATCGAATCGGATCACCAAAGTGTAGGTGCCGTCAAAGAGGCTTGGCAAAACGCTTCGGGAAAAGAAGCAAGCGATTTGACGATTTGACGTTTTTTATCCGTCTTGGCAAAAGATATAAACGTGTAAAAAAACGTACAGGGGTACCCCCTCGCCGCAGCTCTATGCGTACAAAACCGAGAAGCTGCAAAAACTTGAAATACTTTATGCCAGGGGCGAAATCAACCTCTTTTATGGTGATGAATCCCATGTCTGTACAGAAGGCTATGTTACTTGTGGATGGAAGTTTCCTGAAGAAGACATCTATATC
>JAITVO010000144.1 GCA_031285765.1 Cytophagaceae bacterium
ACAGTTGTGGTGGGCAACAGCGTGCTGCAAATACCCGAATGGTTTTTGGCGGGGCACACAGGCGTTACCTCCGTTACGCTCGGCAGCAGCGTAACAGAGATTAACCGTTATGCATTCAACGGCTGCAGCAGCATTGCCGAAATGGTGATACCCAACAGCGTTACCTATATTGCGGATGCCACATTCAACGGCTGCAGCGCACTTGCATCGCTTACGATTGGCAGCAACGTTACCACCATCATGGGGAGTGCATTCAGCGGCACAGGCATTACCGAAGTTACTGTTCCCGAAAAGGTAATATTGCTCGGCAGCGGAGTATTCAGCAACTGCTCCAGTTTGCAAACAGTTTACTTTAACGCCATTAACTATCCGGGTTTTGTAGAAACGGCCGAGCCATTCGGCAACTGTCCGCTCCTTGCCTCCTTTGTGTTTGGCAATCAGGTGGAAAAAATACCGGCATATATATGTTACGGTGTGGGAAGCCTCAAATCCATCACCATTGGCACGGGCGTTACCGCAATAGGCACCGGTGCATTCTGGAATTGCAGCCGCCTGCTTTCGGCAACCATCCCCAACAGTGTAAAAACGCTTGGATACAATGTGTTTGCAGGTTGCACGTCGATGACCGAAGTAAGCATTGGCAGCGGCATTACCGAAATATCCAACAGTGTATTTTCGGGCAGTGGCTTAACCTCTGTTACTATTCCCCAAGCTGTTACAACCATCGGGAGCAGCGCTTTTGCCAACTGTGCATCGCTGCAAAAGGTTTATTTCAACGCCCGCAACTGTAGCGACATGCTTTCGCTCAACGACCATTTTTACAACTGCAATGCACTGACAGAGGCAGTTGTAGGCGACGATGTAAGGCGAATACCAAGCAATTTGTTTTACACTTACGCCGGGCTGGGCATCGAAACCGTAACCATTGGCAGCAGTGTAAGGGAAATTGGTGCCGGAGCATTTGCCAACTGCACGTGGCTCGAAACAATAACAAACAAAGCCACCCGCCCGCAAACCATTGTTGCCAGCGTGTTTGGAGGTGTTGAGAAAGAATACTGCACACTGTACGTTCCGGCAGATGCCATACCCGATTACTCGGCTGCCGATGTGTGGAAAGAGTTCCCGATTGAAGCGATGTCTGTATCCATTCCCAGCCTTGCAGCCGACAAAGCGCCGAAAGTATTCATCGACCCTGTTACAGGCGAGCTGAGTGTAGAAAATGGAGAACTGAAAGCAGTGGATGTAGAGATTTACGACATCAACGGCCACATGGCAGGTACATATAGCATACGCCCTGTGCAAAACAGCGCATCAACCATAAATATTTCGCATCTGCCCAAAGGCATATATATTGTAAAAGCTGGCAATGCTGCGGCAAAGGTTGTGAAACAGTAGCGCAGAGCTGTTTGCAAAAAGTTAAAAAAACAGTTTGCCACAAAGCACACAAAGAATTAAAACAAATTTGTTTATTAGACAAGGGGGCATACCCCCTTGTCTAAAGGAACGGTAGAATATCCGCGAAAGCGATGAGATGTAGGGTGTAAATAAAATATTCTGTCGCTATTTTCCGAAGAGGTTTATTCTTTGTGTGCTTTTTATGTGCCTTATACTTTCGATAGACTTGAAAAGGCTAAATCGTCATAACCGCAAGCGAGCTGGTCGCTGAGTTTCGACAAGCTCAACTACCGCTTCGGTCACTGAGCCTGTCGAAGTGTCGAAGCGGAGCGTTGCCTGCGGAAAATGACGTTAGTATCTCCCTGCCCGCAAGGGCAGAACAGATGTGAAAGTACAAGTTCTGCCCTTGCGGGCAGCAGTGCTGTTGTCTGTTTGCCGTAAGCTGCGCTTCACTTGCATACGGTTATGAAGATTAGGCTTTTCAAGCCAAGTGCGTAACATGTGTTAATAATATTATTGAACAAACATCACAAAAAAATTATTTTGCTGTAACCTTTCGTAAAACTTTGCTGTATAAGGGCGAGTAATTTTAAAACAATATATAATTATGAGAAAGTTATCGATTATTTTGTGCGGTATCGTGATGTGTACCGCAATGAACAGCGCAATGGCGCAAACAACCGGAACAACAGGCGCTCTTACGTGGACGCTTGATGGAAGTACCCTTACCATCAGTGGAGAGGGTGATATGTTGGATTATTCTAATTCGGCGCGTGCTCCATGGAGTTCGCTTAATTTTAGCGATGCGGTGATTGAAAATGGAGTTACCCGCATTGGATCGTATGCTTTTGCTCACAGCTCCGTATCTTCGATTGTTATTCCCGAAACCGTAGCATCCATGGGCACAAATCTTCTTGACTGGTGTATGAGTATATCTGAAATTACATGTTGGCGAACAACACCGCCAACTGCTCCTGCTAATATGATTGATATATACTCTGTTAATTTACCAAATATCACATTGAAAGTACCGGCAGGTTCAGGCGACAACTATGCAACAGCTACAGGGTGGAAAGTTTTTACAAACATTGAGGAAATAATAATTCCCGTTACCGGTGTAACAGTTACTCCCGAAATTGCAACGCTTGAACCCGGAGAGGTTGTAGAACTCGAGGCAACCATAGAACCAGCCAATGCTGCTAACAAAACCATAGTATGGAGCAGCAACAACGCAGTTGCTACAGTAGAAAACGGTGTGGTAACTGCCATAAGCGCAGGTAATGCAATTATTACCGCAACTACTGAAGACGGCAACAAAACGGCTACTTGTGCTGTTAAAGTGCTCGATTTATTTACTGTAACACTTGAAGCCACTCCAGCCGAAGGGGGTGATGTAACCGGCGATGGAAATTATGTCGAGGGTAAATCTGTAACTGTAACCGCTACCGCCAACACCGGCTACGAATTTGTAAACTGGACTGAAGATGGCGAAGAAGTAAGCGCTGATGCGGTTTTCAACTTCACTGCCGAAGCCAACCGTAATTTGGTAGCCAACTTTGTACTGAAAAGCTATACGGTAACTGTGTCATCTACTCCATCTGAAGGTGGCGACGCATTAGGCACCGGCGCTTACGTTCATGGTGATGAAGTAACGGTTACTGCTATTGCTAAAACCGGCTACGTATTTGTAAACTGGACTGAAAACGATGCTACTGTCAGCGCTGATGCAGAATATAAATTTAACGTAACAGGCAATCGAATTTTGGTAGCCAACTTTGCACTTGCACAGTTCAATGTAATCTTCGACGCTCCCCAAAACGGTACACTTACGGTTACGGCTAACAACGAAGCAATTGAGAGTGGCGCTGTGGTTGATTACAATACAGTATTAACCATTTTTGCAACACCTGCCAACGGTTACGAACATGAAACCCTGAAAGTAAACAGCGTTGATTTTGTAAATGGCAGTACGCATACAATAATTGCTGATGTTCAAATCGAATGTACGTTTAAAAAATCCGCAGGCATTAATAACAGTACAATCGCAAATGTTACAGTGTACGGTAACGGCAACAGCGTGTACATTGTCAATAAAAACAATGTAAGTTTAAAATCGGTACTGATAGCCGACCTTAATGGACGCACAGTTTATCAGGGAACAGCCAGTACATCTGTTGTTATTCCCGTCAATGAAGCAAGCGGAATCTATATTGTAACTTTAGTTTCGGATGATAATAAAGTTTCATCTGCAAAAGTTCATTTGAAAAGATAGCAGGATTTTTTTGATATTATGAAAAAGGGCAAATACTATTTGCCCTTTTTTTTATACTTTACTCATATTACGCACTTTACTTGAAAAGCCTAATCTTCATAACCGTGTGCAAATGTAGGGGCGGGGTTTGCCCGCCCAGCGCAGCTTACGGGAAACAGACAACAGCACAGCTGCCCGCAAGGGCAGAATCTGTACATTCACATCTGTCCTGCCCTTGCGGGCAGGGAGATACGAACGTCATTTTCCGCAGACAACGCTAGGCGGGCAAACCCCGCCCCTACATTTGCGGTTATGCAGATTCAGCCTTTTCAAGGCTGTTTTGTGTAACATCAGCTATAAGAAAAAAATACGACAGCAAATATGTTACACAGCTTACACCAACATCAAAATTTTTGATGTGTTTGTCATCATCGCAATTCAACCATCATCAGTTTCTCATAAAGTATTGCTATATTTGTGCGCAATTTTTAACCACACCCCACAATGTACAAAAAGCTGCTGTTTACTGCAATATTACAGGGATTGATTAGCGCGGCGGCGCTGGCGCAGATTGATACCGACCGTATGATTATTATCGGACGAAATGCGCTCTATTTTGAAGATTACATATTGGGCATTCGCTATTTTAATCAGGTAATTACTGCCAAGCCTTATCTTGCCGACCCTTACTACTATCGCGCTATCGGCAAATATAACCTCGACGATATGAAAGGCGCCGAACAGGACTGTACGTCGGCGCTCGAACTGAATCCATATTTTACCGATGCCTACAACCTGCGCGGAATTACGCGGCAGCGACTTGGGTTTCCGCGCGAGGCGCTCGACGATTTTGAACGCGGACTGAAAATTGACCCGTCGAACATCAACATCATCACCAACACCGGCATCAGCTACATCCGCCTTAAAGATTACGCAAAGGCAATTGAAAGCTACAACCGTGCCATTCAACTTTCGCCCAACCTTATTTCGGCTTACCTCAATCGCGGTTTGGCTAAGATGGCGGCAACCGATACCGTTGGTGCAACATCCGATTTTTCAAAAGCAATTGCCATCAATCCTTATATACCCGACGGATTTATTAACCGCTCAATTGTGTATTACCAAACCGGTGAGTTTGAAAAGTCGCTCGCCGATATGGACAAGTCCATTGAGTTGCGACCCAACGATGCGCGGCTGTACATGAATCGCGGCATTGTGCGCTATCAACTGGACAACCTGAAAGGCACCGTTGAAGATTTCGACAAAGTGATTGAACTTGAGCCGCGAAACGCGCTGGCATATTCCAACCGTGGCATACTGCGGGCGCAGATTGGCGACCTGAACCGCGCCATCGAAGACTTTTCGCGCGTGCTGGCATTGCAAAGCGGCGATTTGCTTACGCTTTACAATCGCGCCCTTCTCTATGCCGAAACGGGGCAGTGGCACG
Source organism: Cytophagaceae bacterium (assembly GCA_031285765.1). GTDB lineage: Bacteria > Bacteroidota > Bacteroidia > Bacteroidales > Marinilabiliaceae > WRMI01. The sequence goes on from JAITVO010000144.1 coordinate 5,094, forward strand.
AAGCCGTTGCCGATTACAATATTATTATTGATAATCATCCCGACTTTGCGCCCGCCTACTACGCCCGCTCGCAGGCAAAGCAGATGACGGGCGACGAGTATGGCGCGTCGCTCGACTATGGCACTGCCGTAAAACTCGAAATGGCGCGTCGCGAACATTCAACCTCCGATGAACAGACATTGGCGCAAGCCGATAAAAAGAAAGACGACAACGCAAAAACCGAAGGACGCAAGGCTACACGCAAGGAGTCGGACACCGACATCCGCAACTACGACAAGATTGCCGTGCTCGACGATTTTGAAACCGAACAGATTGAAGACATCACCAACACCAATCCATTGCGCGGACGCATCCAAAACCGAAATATTATTGTGGAAATGGAACCCGTTTTCTGCCTCACGCTGTATCCGGGCGATACGCTGGTGCACCGCCTGCGCTATTTCGATATTGAAGTGGACAGGTTTAACCGCAAAAAAATATCGGAACACACCGTCGCCATCTCGAACCGCGAAACAGAACTGACGCGCGAAACATCGGCACAGGTTTTTGCCGCCATTGAAAAGGTGAATCGCAGGCTCGAAAAGGCGTCAATGGACGAAACGGAATCGCTCTACATGCTCCGCGCCCTGTTTTATTCAGCCGTGCTGAACCTCAACAGCGCAATGGACGACTACAACCGCGTTGTAGAGCTGAATCCCGAAAACTATCTGGCATGGTTCAACCGCGCCTGCACACGTTTCCGCATGGTCGAAATCGTAAAAGAACTTGAAGCCGAAACGCCCGAACAGAAACAGGAGCTTCGCATGGGCGCCATCGGTGTAAACACCGCACAAAAACACGATAACGACAGCCGTATTCTCGATTACGACCTTGTTTCCAAAGATTTGGAGAAAGCGCTGGAGCTGAATCCCAACTTCGCCTTTGCGCATTACAATTTGGGGATGCTTCACTGCATTTTGCGCGACTTTGAGGAAGGCATTGCGCGCTTTACCTCTGCCATTCAGTGCAATGCCGACTTTGCCGAAGCGTGGTACAATCGCGGGCTTACAAGCATTTATCTCGGTCGCGAAGTAGAAGGAACGCTCGACCTCAGCAAGTCGGGCGAGCTGGGAATTTTTAAGGCATACAATGTAATTAAAAGATATGGATACGAAGGCGAGGATTTTGAAGAAGAGGAGGAATGATATTATCTAAGACACCTCAAAATTACAATGAAAAGATAACATATCCAAATATCTTTCGGATATTTTCATGTTAACCCTTGTTAAATACAAGGCACTGTAAAGTGATATATAGCTGCGCAGTTCTTAGCTTGAATTGAGAATCGACAGAGCATAACAATGCCGATATAACAATACATCCACGAAAAAATTAATCTTTCTTCATCAATTCAGGATACTCAATGCGCCCATGATAAATGTTTTTAAGTTTTCGTTTGAAAACACCTTTTATTTCGATGATGTCCTTAAAGGTAATGGGGGCATCGATAAACTGATTGTCGGCTATTTGGGAGTTAATGATGTTTTCGACCAATTTGTCGATTTCGTCGTCGCTGTAAGTTTTGAGGCTGCGCGAGGCAGCTTCTACCGAGTCTGCCATCATCAATACGGCGGTTTCTTTGCTGAAAGGTGCTGGTCCGGGATAGGTAAAAAGTGTTACATCAACAGGTGCGTCGGGATGTGTATTAACATAAGAATTGTAGAAAAACTTTGTTTTTGTTGTTCCGTGATGCGATTGGATGAAATCAATAATGCGGTCGGGAAGTTTCTCTTTGTGAGCCATTTTAACGCCGCTTTCGATATGATGAATAATGACTTGTGCGCTTTCTTCGAAAGACAGATTGTTGTGCGGGCTCATTCCTCCGCCCTGATTTTCGGTAAAGAATACGGGCGAATCCATTTTCCCGACGTCGTGATACATGGCGCCCGTGCGCACAAGCAACGGATTGCCGCCTATCCGGTAAACGGCTTCCTGCGCCAGATTACCTACCTGTATGGAATGTTGAAAGGTGCCGGGCGCTTTTTCGGCAAGTTTCCGCAAAAGCGGATGATTGGTGTCCGAAAGTTCAACAAGTGTTACATCCGAAAGAAAACCAAACAGTTTTTCAAAAATATATATTAACGGGTAAACTATCAAAATAAGTCCGCCATTGATGGCAAAAAGTCCGTACATTTTATAGTTAATTTTTGTAAAATCACCTTCCTGCCACAGCGACAGTCCTGTATAGATAACCGAATAGGTGAGGATTATCAGCAAAACCGCCTTTACAAGCTGCGAGCGGCGCACCATCGTAAAAAGTCCGAACAGCGCCACCAATCCCACAGGAATTTGAAGTATTACAAACTGAAAACTATTGTCCGAAAAGAAAGCACACAGCAAAACGGTCATGATATGGATAAAAAGCGAAAGGCGCGAATCGAAAAATATTCTTACAATAATCGGGACAATGGCAAACGGTATAATGTATGGCGACAGTGCAATGGACGAAACGATGAGCCGTGCGGGCACAACCATCATAATAACCATTAACAGTAGAAAAAGTACGGACGACAGGCTGCTATATGCGCTGCGGCGGAAATAGTAAAGAAAAAAGTATATCAGTAAAAAAATAAACATAATTAACAGTCCCTGTCCCAAAAGTACAAAGATTGAACCAGCTTTGCCGAGATTGGTTTCGTACTGCATTTTGAGCGAATCGAGGATTTTGGCGGTTGGCTCGTTAATAATTTCGCCTGTGTCGATAATCCGCTGCCCTGCAATGACGGCGCCTCCCGTTAGGCTGATATTTTCCACGAGATACTGCCGCTCCTGCTCTGTTCGGCTTTCGTCGTAAGTGATGTTGGCTTTGAGGTAACGGTTGAGTTGAAGTTCGCTGATATACGAGTCGATGCTTTCACGCGAGGCATTTACGTACCTGTCGATGTAGCGGAAAAGTTCGGACGAAATTGTGGTGTACGCTTTGGGATAGGTGAAAAAATCGTCCATCGAATAAGGCTCAAAATTTTTATTTTTCACCAACATAATAACGGACGAAGCGGTATCAATGGAATCGTTGGATAGACTCATCAATCCCTGTTCATACACCTTTTGGAGAAGTTCCTTTATTTTATTTTCGATGTCTGATGTGAGCAACGTTTTTGTAAACGGATATTTTTCAGCCCACGTTGCGCTGTTGATCAAAAAACTGTTTTGGAGTTCGTCAATCGCCTGCCGTTGGGCAGTTTCGTCCACAACATAATAGGATTTAAAGTTTTTGAGAATCGTTTCGCGCTCGGTTTTCAGCTCCGCCTGACTTTTGTAAATCGGAAAATCGAACGGCGCAATCAGCGTTTCGTGCAGCCAAGGCTTGCCCTGAACATATTCGTAACGAAACTTTCCCTGTCGCGGAAAAATATAAATAACCAGCGCTGCTGCTGCCATAAACAGCAATATGCGGTAAATGGCTTTAGAATATTTTTTTAATGAGTCGAACATAATGGGTATGGTTTTTAATGAGGTTGCAAATATAATAACCTTTTTGAAAAAAATAAAAAGATGTATCAATAACGTTCTACAGAACAGCAACACATCATTGTTCAAAAAGCATTTTTTAACAATGATGTGGATTAATTAATGAGTGATAATGACACATATTAATCTTGCGTTTGTTTTTGCATTATCAGCAAGATTCCGAGCCATCCGTGTTCTTTTTGAACAACATCTTATGTATTGAGAAACGCCTGAAACTTTGCTAAAATGTATAACTTACGTAATATCAGTTATTAATTCCCCTCTTCATGCTATTGACAAGAATCCGCGTTATCCGTGTTCTTTATGAATAGCCTCGTGTTGTGTCGAGTATAGTTATTTCTCAAAATGAACGTAAATTACCCCACCATCATCCTTTCGGCTCCAAAACCACAATCGGTATCATCATCTCCTCCATCGAAATACCGCCGTGCTGAAACGTATCTTTGTAATAGCTGACATAATAGTTGTAATTGTTGGGATAGGCAAAAAAATGGTCGCTGGTGGCAAATATATAGCCCGTTGAAACATTCGGCTTGGGAAGAAAAAGCAGTTCGGGTCTTTTTGCTTCAAAAACATGCTTGGCATCGTAGGCAAGATTTTTCCCCTGCTTGTAGCGCAGATTGGTGTTGGTTTCGCGCAAGCCAACCACTTTCACCGGATTTTGTACCCTGATAGTTCCGTGGTCGGTGGTAATGATTACTGTTTTTTTGTCCTGCGAAAGCCGTTTCAGCAAATCGTACAGTGGCGAGTTCATAAACCACGAGCGCGTGAGCGAACGGTAGGCGGCTTCGTCGTTAAGGAGTTCGCGAATCATTTTGGAGTCGGTGCGGGCGTGCGAAAGAATATCTACAAAGTTGAATACGACAGCCGTAAAGCGGTCGTCGCGCAGCTTACCGTAATTTTCGAGCAGTCGTTTTCCCGAATCCACATCATTTATTTTGTGATACGATGTTTTACACTTTACCCGCATCCGTTCAAAAAAGGTTTCCATCAGCTTTTCCTCGTTGCGATTTTTGCTACCCTCCTCATCGTCGTCGTCAATCCACAGGTGGGGATAAAACTTTATGATTTCGGTGGGAAGAAGTCCCGAAAAGATAGCGTTGCGGGCAAATTGTGTAGCGGTGGGTAAGATGCTGAAATACAAATCGTCGTTGGCAACGGTAAACAGCTGGCTGATTTCTTTCCGAATCACACTCCACTGGTCGTAACGGAAGTTGTCGATTACAATCATTACCACCTCGCGGTCGTCCTTGAGCAGCGGAAGAACTTTTTCTTTCAGCAGCCGGTGCGACATCAGCGGGCGATTCTCTTCGCTGCTCATCCAGCCTGTGTAATTGCGTTTGATGTACTTCGTAAAAAGATTGTTGGCGTCGTTTTTTTGCATCAGCAACACCTCGTTCATGGGACTGTCGGCGCCTTCGAGTTCAAGTTCCCAGTAAACAATGCTTTTGTATATTTCAATCCATTCGCTAAACGTAAGACTGTCGCTCAACTGCATCCCAATCTTTGAAAACTCGGCTTGATAGTCGGTTGTGGTTTTCTTTGATACGAGCGATGTGCGGTTGATTGTGCGCTTGATGGACGAGAGTATCTGGTTGGGATTGACAGGCTTTATCAGATAATCGGCAATTTTGCCGCCGATAGCCTGTTCCATTATTTCCTCCGCCTCATTTTTGGTTATCATGATAATGGGCAGTTCGGGGCGCCTCATTTTTATCCGCGTAAGCGTTTCGAGTCCGCCGATGCCCGGCATGTTTTCGTCGAGAAACACAAGGTCATAATATGTATCTTCGAGAATCATCAGTGCATCCTTGCCGTTAGTAGCCGTGTCCACATCGTATCCTTTTTCGCGCAGAAAAAATATATGAGCTTTAAGATGTTCAATTTCGTCGTCAACCCACAGCAGTTTTATTTTTTTCTCTTCCATAGTGTGTTTAAAATTTCGAGTTTAAATTTCAAGGTTTTGAGTTCAACCTTGAACTCAAAACTTTGAAATTTTAAAGCGATTGCCGCTTTGCATATATCGTGCCAATAACCGTCAAAGGTAATTGATATGTGATGAAAATGCAAACAGAATTGTTTTGAACCACAATTTTTGTACAATAAACAAAATTACTGTGTTTTGCAAATTCCGTAAATAAACAGATACTAACAGGATTTTTGCGGAATATTTTGCGGATGATTTTATTTGGTATTTTCCACATAAGTTATTGATATATTCTTTTTGAGTCATATTTTTTTATGGTATGCAACAGTGTGGTACCAATCTATTTCAAATGTAATTCAAAAAGTCTTTTGCTAAATAGTAACCTGAGTTTGGGATAAGCATCTTTTTGATCAATTGATTTTTATAAATATATCCTTTTTGCTCAATCAGGCATATTTAAAATCGGTGTTTTGCAAACAGCAAGGTATTTATTTTAAATAAAAACCACCATTATATGACAAAAAAAATAAAACACTCATCAGAAAACACCCTCCTTTCTTATCATCATGAAAAATATTATTCAATGCTCTGTTTGAAAAATGTCAATTCGTAATTGATGAATTGGCGATGTATCCGGCGCGGGACATGAACGGCTCTTTAATAATCCACATCAATTAACCTCTCTATTTCCGGCAATAGGCTGTGTTACAAAGTGATTGTCATTTGAGCCTGAATCAGAAGATTTTATTGATGATTGTTCGTGGTATTGAATTATACGCAGATGTTAAAAATAGCATAAATAAAGTATTGTCATATACAAGTTAACTCTGACCATTTAATTAACCCCAAAAAATATTATAACAACTTAGAAGTGGATGAATTTTGGGCTTATTTTAAGCATCTCAAATTGTAAAACCATGAGAATAGCCTAATAACCAAAATTATAAATCGTTTAAATATTTGATTCTTTGACGTGCGTTAGACATATTCGGAGTCTGGCGGACTATCATTACATTTCTCGACACATCTAATGAAACATTACAATCCTCTTAATAAAGACTGCCTGCCAATAAAATGCAGTATCATCATAAAAAAAGGGCGGAAACAAATGTTTTCGCCCTTTTTTAATTCAGGAAATACCTGTTATTTGTTAATCAACGCATCAACAATTTCTTTTGTATCCTGAGCAATTACAAGTTCCTCGTTGGTCGGGACAACCATTACGCAGGTTCGTGACTCTTCGATACTGATAACAGCCTCTTTGCCGCGCAGTCCGCTGTTTTTTGCTTTGTTAATGGTAATGCCCATGTATTCCAAACCTTCGCAAATAGCTTCGCGCGTGGTGTCGGCATTTTCGCCAATTCCGCCTGTGAATATAACAATATCAACACCTCCCAAAGCTGCAGCGTAAGCTCCAATGTATTTTTTGATTCGATACGTGTACATCGTATTGCCAAGTATTGCCATTGGGTCGCCTTTGGCTACAGCGTCCTCAATTTCGCGCATGTCGGACGATATGCCTGTGATGCCCAGCATACCGCTTCGCTTGTTAAAGAGCGTAGCTGCCGAGCCTGTGCCTATCATCTCTTTATCCATAAGGAAAGTAACAGCGCCTACGTCAAGGTCGCCGCAACGGGTTCCCATCATCAAGCCTTCGATAGGGGTAAATCCCATTGATGTATCGACCGATTCGCCGTTTTTGATGGCTGCGATGGATGCTCCGTTGCCCAAATGACAGGTGATGATTCGCTGCGACTGATAATCGACGCCCAAAATTTCGCAGGCGCGTTTCGACACGTAACGATGACTGGTTCCGTGAAATCCATACCGTCGAAGTCCGTACTTGGTGTAGAGCGAGTAAGGAATGGCGTACATGTAGGCGTACTGTGGCATGGTTTGGTGATATGCCGTGTCGAAAACGCCTACCTGCGGCACATGCGGAAGAAGTGTGGACATGGCGCTGATACCTTTCAGATTGGGCGGATTGTGCAGTGGCGCAAGTTCGATGCACTCTTCCATTTTGCGAATAACCTCGTCGGTAATAAAGACGCTCGAATTAAACGTTTCGCCGCCATGAACCACGCGATGCCCTACAGCGTCAATCTCTTCCATCGAAGTAATACAGCCGTGCCGCTCGCTTAGCAAAACACCCAGAATGTAGTCGATACCCGTTTTATGGTCGAGTATTTCGCCTTCGAGCAAAACCTTTTCACCACTTTGTTTTTCGTGTTTCAAAAAGGAGCCTTTCAGACCTATTTTTTCGATGCCGCCTTTTGCCAGCACCGACCAGCTGCCATCTTCCATCAAAAAGAGCTGGTATTTTATGGACGAACTTCCACAGTTGAGAACTAATATTTTCATTGTCGTATTTAAGATTAAATTAAATATTATTCAAATACCTTTGTTATCTCAGGTGTAAACACCTTTCCGTCATTAACATTTATGGTTACTGTTAACTCATGTTTTTTTCCCAATTCAGGTTCTTTCTCGAAAATCAAAGCTCCCAAACTTTGCCATCGGGGGATGGATTATTGCCTCCACCGCCCGGATCCGGGTGAGTATGCCCCAAATCATCATCATTTCCACCAGTGTCTGCTCAGGGAAGTGTTATTCCCAATGCGTTTACACTGTTTTATGCATAACTGTAAATATACGCTAACGCCGGATTATTATTGTCTGCAGCCTGTTCAGATACATAATAATCGTCTGCTTCCGCATTGTAAAGCAGGAATCTTTCGAGATATTCATCATCATAATCATCAGTTGAATTGTAACGCACAAAAGCAGTTTCATTAACTGAACCATTTTCTACAATAGCAAGTACCGGTTCAGGAATTTGACTGTCAGCAGCAAGTACGGCATAACCGCTACTATTCTGAAGGTTTATGATGTAAAGTAACGTGTCGTCGTCTGCCATTTGCCCTGATTTAAAAAATGCTGAAGAAGAATAACCTGTTAAACTCCCATTTGTGTTTCTAACAGTTTTAATATTCATAATCTTTCTCCCTTTAAAAGGAATGTGGGCAACATTATTGACAGCCAGTGCATCAATTATTTCAAAAACAGAATTTAATTCTGCAAGTACATTTTCAACGGGTATTACATAACTTTTTGAATTCAACAGGTTTTTTGAAGATTCAACTGCAGGTTCCTTTGCAGCAAAGTCATCGTTACACGAAAATAATAATGTTACAAAACAAAATATTGAAATTATCCTCTTCATACATAAATAATCTGTTTTTGATTGTCCAAAATATTCACTGAGTCACATTACAGGTTTTCCGTTTTCATCATATCTATAAAATCCTTCACCTGTTTGTACACCCAGCAGTTTCGAGCGTACAAGCCGTTTTATCAGGTGTGAAGGTTTGTATTTTGGGTCGCCAAACTCTTCGTACAGATTGTCCATCCAGCGAACTACTTTGCCCAAACCGATGATGTCAGCCATGCGAAATACTCCAAACCGCGTACCCATTCCCGCAATGACTGTTTTGTCGATATCTTCTTTTGTAGCAATGCCTTCCATCAGGAGGTGGCAGGCTTCGTTAAGCAGAACAATAAAAAGCCGCACGCTGATAAGTCCTGCCGATTCGGCAACGGGAATAACCTGACGGTTAATCAGTTTTACAAATGTCGATACTTTTTCAAATACCTCATCGGTGGTGTACAGACCTCTTACTACTTCAATAATGCGCGCTTCGGGCGACGTAACAAAAAAGTGAAGGCTGATGCAGCGTTCGGGATGTTTCAGTTCCGACGCCAGTTCGGAAATAACGACGGTTGTGGCGTTGGTTGCAATGATAGCATCCTGAGCAACAACGGCTTCGATGTCGTGAAATACCTGCTTGCGCATTTCGATGCTTCGCATGCCCGTATGGTCGTTGTAACGGATGGCTTCGATTACAAAGTCGCAGTTGGCTAAATCCTTATAATCAACTGTTCCTTTGATTCGTGCCATGATGGCTTTTTTCTCGCTCTGCGTAAGTCCCCAATGTTCGATACGGTTGTCGAGTTCGGCGCTGATGCCCGCAAGAGCCGTGTCAATTATGCCCTGTCCCTGTTCAACAAAAGTTACCTCAATTCCATTCCATGCGGCGATGCGCACAATGCTCTGACCCTCTTTTCCACAACCGACAACCCCGATTTTCGAGAACAGAGTTTTGGTATTCTGCGTAGTTTTCAACGCATAGTTTTCGATGGGTTCAACTAAAATTTCTGCCATATTTTTTACGTGTTTTTTGTTATATGATTACGTGTTGTGCTTGTTTGCAGCGATACTGTTTTTATGTTCGCCGCAAAGATACTTATTAAATTGAGAATGGAGAGTGGGGAATGGGGAATTTTATCGCGCAGCATAAAAAAAACTGTCTTGAACCACGATTTTATTAACCGATGTTACGCAGCACATCTGTTGTGTTGCTGTGAGTATGTTGCCTGTTTTTGTTCAACAGGTAATAGTTTGATATACGCATTGTTTAATTTTTCAAGATAGATAAATCACTTACAGTTTCTTACTTTTAAGCGCCTCTAAGTTTCAATTGTTAACCATTTGCAAGGGACTGCTCTGTGCTGCACAACCACGAATCCGTGCTCCCTCAATATCATTGTTGCGTAACATCAGTTATTAAGAAAATAATACAACAACAACTTTTTTAGACTGCTATATTAGCTCCCATCTTATTAATCAATCCCTGAACTTTCATGCTTAAAGTAGCGAAAAATTGGGTACTTTCCTTAAGCGAATCATTTCTACTTATCACGTATGATGATTTGTCAATCAAATAATCAATCCATTTGCGTTTTTTTGTACACAAGTATTCATTGTTGGTTTCAATGTTGTTGATGGTGCATAGTTTTAGCATGCACGAAACGCGGTTGTCAGTTACCGTCAGCAAAAAATTGTTTTCCACATCAACCGAACCATTAATAGTCGCAACCACCACTTTCTTGTGGACGTCAATACCGCAACCGCGCAATACCACACTGGAAAATGATACTGTATCCATAGCTGACTCTTTATTGGTGAACTTAACAAAAATAAAGTTACCAACCAATTTACATTACCTCTGGTGACAAAATTGTTGTAAGGAATGTTTCATAATTGTTGTAATAAATTTACGCGTTTGACACAAAAAACATACACAATACAAAAAAATATTCACCTTTTTTATTCTCTCTTTAAGGCGATGGATAAGTCAGTGTTATGCAATATAAAAAAACGCTGCCGAACTCCAGAAAATACCTAACGGCAGGTTACAATCTCTGTACGGTTTGAGGCGTACTGCCCGATAACCGAGCAAAATATAAACAGAAATATGTTTTGAAAGTTGCGTACATACCACTACCTTTGCATTTTTATAAATACAAACAGGCTGGCGTCTGTTTAACTGTAAACCAATGTAAGATGAAACAGGAAAAACAACTTAACAAATTGACCGAAAATGCAATAAAAGTTAAAATGGGGGGGGGCGAAATGTGAAAATACATCAAGACTATATGTGCAGTACGGCTGCGGACTTGTTGCTCCGCCTGAGTGGACTAACTTTGATGCATCGCCGACACTTAAAATTCAGAAAATGCCACTCATTGGCGTTGTCATGAAAAGACAACTCAACACGGTTTTTCCTCGTAATGTGCTATGTGGCGACATTGTTAAAGGACTCCCTGTAAATGAAAACAGCTGCGACGGGCTTTACTGTTCACACGTTTTGGAGCATCTGTCGCTGAACGATTTCAGGAAAGCGCTGACAAATTCATATCGCATACTTAAAAAAGGAGGCATATTCCGGCTCGTTGTTCCCGATCTGGAAATTGAAGCCCGCAGCTACATCCGCGAATTAGACAGAAACAACCCTTCGTCAAGCGTGAAATTTATCGGTTCGACACTGATTGGCACTGTTGAACGACCAAGAGGAATACGCGGAATTACTGAGCATATATTTGGCAACTCGCGTCATTTGTGGATGTGGGACACGCAATCTATAACGCACGAACTGCAAAATACCGGTTTTACAGGCATCCGTAACTGCATGTTCGGCGACTGTACGGATAAAATGTTTGAAAAGGTTGAGAATGCCGACCGTTTTAACTTCTGCGTAGCGATTGAATGTACAAAATAATAGCAGTCCTAAATGAACAGAACAGGGAACATGACACCGTTATTTTCACATATAAAGCACCTGAAATGATGATGAGAAACTCATTCGGACAGCAAAACCTGAGTTTTATATATGTATTGAAGTTCATACCGCTGTTCGCGATTGCAAAGATACAAATTTTTGAAAACAATTCGCAACAGCATGTTAACAGGTGAAACACTAAGAGTCTGTTCAAATTCAGGATGTTTTTTTAAATAATCAAATATCAATTGGTTGATTATTTAATTTATTTGCTCAATCTATAAAGGGAACCTCTAAAAACTCCAATTTCTTCGTTATGCTTCGGACGATAAAATGCTCATTTACGTTCATGTAAACTGCGCTTTTATCGCCTCGCAAGCCTCGAACTTGGAGTTTTTAGAGGTTC
>JAITVO010000196.1 GCA_031285765.1 Cytophagaceae bacterium
AAAAACTCCAATTTCTTCGTTATGCTTCGGACGATAAAATGCTCATTTACCTTCATGTAAACTGCGCTTTTATCGCCTCGCAAGCCTCGAACTTTGAGTTTTTAGAGGTTCCCTTAAGATTATGCCATTTTGCAAAGTGCCGCAGCGACGAAACTTTTGAATGACGGATTGAAAAATTGAAAGTTGAAAATTAATGACGTCTCCATCAAAGCATATTTTCAATTCTCCATTTTCAATCCGTAAAGTGTCGTCGCTGCGGGACTATGTAAATATTCTAATGCGGATGATAGCAGTTAGGCATCTCTGTCATCCATAAATTTACCCATAAAAATCTGTGTTATCCACATTCAAAAAAATTCGCTTTGCACCCAATCCTTATTCTATCATCGTTTCCAATATACTTCTGACTGCTTTTTCATCATTTTTCATCTGATTGCACAATGCCTCAGTGGTGGAAAACTTCATTTCGTTGCGTATTCTGTCGATAAAACTGATTTCTATCTCTTCGGAGTAAATATTTTTGTTAAAATCGAAGATGTGAACCTCAATGGAACGGCTGTTTTCGCAGCTGTTAAAGGTGGGACAAATGCCAATGTTGAGCATGCCTCCGTAATTTTTGCCCGAAACATTTACCATGCAGGCATATACTCCGTTGGGGGGAACAAGTTTAAGCAAGTCGGCGGGTACAACATTGGCTGTTGGGTAGCCGAGTGTCCGTCCCCGCTGCGAACCATTTACTACCCGCCCTGTGAGCAGGTATGGATAGCCAAGCAGCGCATTTGCTCCCTTAATATTGCCTTCGGTTAGCATGTTTCGTATCTTTGTAGAACTTGGATGCTGGTTTCCCATGTCAATCCGTCGAAACTGGTCGAATGCAAAGCCAAGTTTATTCGACAGAAGCATCAGCTCTTCTATTGTAACTCCTCCTTTTCCAAAACGGTGATTGTATCCTACCAAAAGAGTGCCAATGTCCAGCCTGTTGATAAGCATCTCTTTAATAAAAGTTTCGGCGTTCAATGATGCGAGTTCGAGTGTAAAGGGAAGCACTATTAGATGATTGACGCCGATAGCTGCTATCATCTTCACTTTTTCGTTGAGCGATGTGAGCAGGCGCAGTTTATCGGGGTCTTGGTTCAGCACAAGTCGCGGATGAGGCATGTAGGTAAGTACAACCGACTCCGAACCTGCTTCGGATGCAAGTTCCACCACGCGCCGCAGCAGTGCAACATGTCCGGGGTGTACACCGTCGAATATTCCTGTGGCAACCACCGGTTTTTTTCCTGTAAATGTTTCTATTGATGAATGAATTTTCATAATTAATTAAGAATTATCATCAATTACGAATTAAAAAATAAGAATTACGAGGCAAAGAACATCGCTATATCATTTTGTAACTCATGTTATACATTGGCTTGAATTGAAAACCGGCGGAGCCAAAGCTAAACCTTTTCAAGGCAAGTGTGTGTATGCCTTGCGTAACATCATTCCGTAATTTGTAATTGATAATGATTTTCAATCTTCAAAAACATCCTCGCCTCCGTATTCCATCAGATACGCTTTTACAAAGCCGTCGATTTCGCCGTCGAGAACAGCCTGTACGTTAGATGTTTCGTAGCCTGTACGCACATCTTTTACCAGTTTATAGGGCTGAAGTACATACGAGCGTATCTGCGACCCCCACTCTATTTTCTTTTTTTGCGATTCTATTTTGTTTTTCTCTGCCGCCCGTTTTTGCAGTTCTATTTCGTAGAGTTGCGATTTCAGCAGCCGGAGCGCATTTTCCTTGTTGCCGCCCTGCGAGCGCGATTCGGTGTTTTCGATAACGATACCCGTTGGAGCGTGGCGCAACCGCACGCCAGTTTCTACCTTATTCACATTTTGCCCGCCTGCTCCGCTCGATCGAAATGTTTCCCATGTAATATCCGAAGGATTGATTTCGACATCAATGGTGTCGTCAATCAATGGAATTACAAAAACCGACGTAAAGGATGTCATTCGCTTGTTTGCCGAGTTGAATGGCGAAAGCCTCACAAGTCGGTGCACGCCGTTCTCGCTCTTCAGATAACCGTAGGCATAGTCGCCCTCAAACTGCAGGGTAACAGTTTTAATACCCGCGTCGTCGCCCGGCAAAAAGTGCGCCTCCTTTACAGTGTATCCGTTCTTTTCGCCCCAGCGGATATACATTCGCATCAGCATCTGCGCCCAGTCCTGACTTTCGGTACCGCCTGCGCCTGCATTGATTTTGAGGATAGCGCTCATTCTGTCCTCCTCCTTTTGGAGCATATTACGCGCCTCAACGTTTTCAAGGATTTCGCGCACCTCGTTGAAGTGCGAGTTTATATCCTCCTCTTCGGCGTCGCCCGCCTTGTAAAAGTCGTATAAAACCAGCAGGTCGTCAACGCCCGCCTTGATGGTTTCGTAATCTTTAATCCAGCTCTTGATGTCTCTAAGTTTACGCATCTGAATTTCTGCCGCTTTGGGGTCGTCCCAAAAATCGGGAGCATGCGTTCTTATCTCTTCTTCTTCGGCTTCAACAAGTTTTCGGTCGATGTCAAAGATACCTCCTCAGCGCCTGTTCACGCTCACTCAAGTCTTTAATCTGTTCGGGTGTAATCATTATAATATATTCTAATCCATAAAAAAAACGGCGGCAAAGATAGTAAATATATGAAAGCTATTTGACGTGCATAGCAATTAATTTGTACAATTCATGTTAATACCAAATCATCATCAAACAATTTAAAATATTTGTAATATTGAGAGCGGTTGTGCATAAGATGGTGCAAACCCTTTCTTTGTGCAACAAAAAAAAGCGGGATGAAACTTCATCCCGCTTAACATTATCAACTTTTACTTTTTCAGAAACTTCTGAAGTACGCTTTCCATATCGGGTTGACCGATTTCCTGCAAATCGTAATGAACACGTGTATTGGGCTTGTTAATCTTGATGATTCGGTTCAAGTCGATAGGCGTGCCAATTACAACAGCGTCGCAGGGAGTTGCTTCGATGGTTTTTTCGAGGTCGCGTACCTGCTCGTCGCCGTAACCCATCGCGGGAAGCAATGCGCCAACGCCCGGATAGATACGGAACGTTTCGGCAAGTTTGCCAACTGCGTACGGACGGGGGTCGATCAGTTCGGCAGCGCCCGATTTCTGTGCGGCAACTACTCCGGCTCCAATTTTCATTTCGCCGTGCGTCAGCGTAGGTCCATCTTCAACAACCAGAACTCGTTTTCCCATAATAATATCGAGATTGTCAACCTTGATGGGTGATGCTCCGTCGATGATAACTGCTTTGGGATTTACTTTGCGGATGTTTGCACGCACGGTTTCGATGGCTTCGGACGAGGCGCTGTCAATTTTATTGATAACAACCACGTCGGCAATGCGCACGTTTACTTCGCCCGGATAATAGTTGAGCTCGTGTCCGGGGCGGTGCGGGTCGGCAACTGTAACCATCAAATCGGGTTTGTAGAAAGGGAAATCGTTGTTTCCGCCATCCCACAGAATGATGTCGCAACCATCCGGATCCTGTTCGGCTGCACGTAAAATGGCTTCGTAATCAACTCCGGCGTAGATAACGTTTCCGCGAACTACGTGGGGTTCGTATTCTTCCATTTCTTCAATGGTACACTCGTGTTTTTTCAGGTCTTCAACCGTTGCAAAGCGCTGTACTTTTTGTTTTACCAAATCGCCGTAAGGCATTGGATGGCGTACGGCAACAACTTTCAATCCTTTTGCCATCAATATTTCGATAATACGGCGCGAAGTCTGGCTTTTGCCGCATCCTGTACGTGTTGCACAAACAGCAATTACGGGTTTTGTGCTTTTAATCATGGTGTCGGCAGTTCCGAGCAGCATAAAACTTGCACCGGCAGCGTTCACAATCGCCGAAACGCCCATTACGCGCGGATAAGGCACATCGCTGTACGAAAATACGCAGATGTCAACTTCCAGTTCTTTAATCAGTTTCGGAAGGTCTTGTTCTGCATAGATGGGAATGCCGGCAGGGTACAGTTCGCCTGCAAGTTCGGTCGGATAACGCCGTCCATCAATGTCAGGAATTTGAGCAGCCGTAAAAGCTACTACTTTAAACTCTTTGTTGCCGCGGAAATAAGTGTTGAAATTGTGAAAATCTCGTCCGGCAGCGCCAATAATAATTACTTTTTTCATTTGTTTATATCAGTTATTAATCAATGTTTTATACTCTTGCGCTATTTTGCTAACACGCGAAGCCAAAATTACGGATTTAAAGTATATGCGTAAATAGGAAAAAGGATACTTTTGTCATGGTATCGTATGTTAAGAAACAGGGAAATGAGGCTTTCGCCGATGAATGAAATATTGTACTTTCGTCGGCTTGTTTTCTCCGCAAGTTTGGAACGCAGATGGCACGGATATCAGGAATATGTGCAGATAAAACTTTGCAAAATCAGGAGTTCCCATATTTATCCAACCGATAACCCTAACAGGGCTTGGAGCAGGCGTATAACAATGCAGCCTGCATGATGCAAGCGAAGTAATTACTCATGTTACGCAGTATTACTTTTATTAGCCTTGAAAAGGCTTAATCTTAATAACCGCAGGCGAGCAAAGCGTTGCCTGCATACGGTTATGAAGATTAGGCTTTTCAAGCCAAGTGCGTAACATGAGGTAATTATTACATTATTGTTCCCCCTCTTTTGTGGAGAGGGGAAAGGCGACACAGAGTATTGAACTTTGCATATCTCTTTGTGTTCTATTATGTAAAAAACAGGTGTAAGGTAATATAAAAACAGTTCTGAAGCGTGTGAATTTTTTAGCACATATCTATTTATCGGGTTCCGACCCTCAAATTAAGGTTGGGAATTTCATTGGCGACCATGTAAAGGGTAACGCTTACCTGCGATTTGCACCGGCAGTACAAAAAGGCATTCTGCTTCACCGCCGAATTGATGATTTTACCGACAGGCATCCGTTGTTTCGCGAGAGTTCGCTTGTTTTTCGCGAAAGATACGGACGATACGCCTTTATTGTTACCGATGTTGTGTACGACCACCTGTTGGCGACTAATTGGGAGCGGTATTCGACACAACCGCTACGCCGATTTGTTTCACAAACGCATCGAATTTTGTTACGGAATTATTTTTCACTTCCGCAAAGTGTTAGAAGTTTTTTACCATTCATGATAAAAAGTCGCCGACTGGAGCACTACCGCCAAACGGAAGGCATTGCAAAAGCGCTTTCGATAATGGCCGATTACACATCATTGCCCGCTCATTCGGACTGGGCAGTTAAACAACTGATAGAAAACCGCACTGCGCTCGAAAGCCAGTTTTTTGCATTTTTTGAAGATATACAAAGTATGTGTGTTGGCTTTTTGGTAACTCATGTTACGCAAAACAGCCTTGAAAAGGCTGAATTTTTATAACCGCAGCGGCGAGCTGGTCGCTGAGTTTCGACAGGCTCAACTACCGCTTCGGTTACTGAGCCTGTCGAAGTGTCGAAGCGGAGCGTTGCCTGCGGAAAATGACGTTCGTATCTTCCTGCCCTTTCGGGCAGGAAGATACGAACGTATTGGCTCTGCCCTTACAGGCAGCTGTGCTGTTGTCTGTTTCCCGTAAGCTGCGCTGGGCTTGCATACGGTTATGAAGATTAGGCTTTTCAAGCCAAGTGCGTAACATGAGTTACTATTATTTCGTCAAAGTTAGCATTTGTTTACTTGAACAAAGTAAATAAATTTCAGCCTAACATCGCTTTCACCGTAAAGAAAAATGCAGCCCCTTCGCCTTCTTCGGACTGTACCCATATTTCGCCGCCCATCAGTTCTACAAGGTTTTTGGAGATGGCAAGTCCCAAACCGGTGCCGCCAGTGTTGTGTTCGCGGTGCTCATCGACCTGACGGAAACGCTCAAATATTGCCTGCTGATACTTCTTCGGGATGCCTACCCCTGTATCTTCAACGTAAAACACAAGATAACCCTCAACTTCGTGGCGCTGGTAACCAAAGCGTATCGTACCGCTGTTGGTAAACTTGATGGCATTGCCCATTAGGTTGGTAATAATTTGCTGCAACCTTATGGAATCGATCATCACAACGTCGTTCCACCTGCTGCTATCGAGAATGATTTCGACCGCATCGGCTTTGCCCTTTTCGCGCAGGATCTGGTTGTAGAGCAGATACAAGTCGGAGAGCAACGTGTTAATATTAGTTTCGGTGGCAACAATCTTCATCTGGTTCGATTCGAGTTTGGAGATGTCGATAATGTCGTCGAGCAACTGGAGCAGCGTGCTACAGTTGTCGTTAATAATTTGTGCGTACTGCGACGTACGCGGCGTAAGCTCCTCGTCGAGTTCTATTTCGATGAGCGATGCAAAGCCCATGATGCCGTTCATGGGCGTGCGTATTTCGTGGCTCATGTTGGCAAGAAATACCGACTTCAGTCGGTCAGCCTCTTCAGCCACTTCTTTGGCACGTATCAGTTCCAACTCGCCCATCTTGCGCTCGTGTATGTCGGTAGCATGTTCAAGATGAACGGTTTTGCCGTCAATCCATTCAATAACCGAATCGGTACACTCGTACCAGCGTCCTTGCCGGTTGTTGAGATGCTGCCAGCGATACGACGCGCCCATACCCGGAAGCATACCGTTGAGTTTGGGCTTGGGACAGAAGTTACATGGACCGTTTTGTCCTTTGTGAAATATTTCCCAGCATTTTTTGCCCTGTACTTCGATACCCATCTCGTCCTTAATGGTGCGGTTGGCAAACAGTATTTCGTCGGTGTCGAACGACGATACATACATGATGCCTTCCACATTGTCGAGCACTGTTCGCATTGTTTTTTGCGAAAGCCTTACCGCCTCTTCGGAGCGGAAGCGGCGCACGGTGTCGGAAATGATGCGCGAAAGGTTTTGGAGCAGTTCTACTTCGGCGTCAGCCCATACACGGTTGGTACGGCACTCGTCGAAGCCTACAAAGCCGTATATTTTTCCTTCGATAATAAGCGGCAGCACGAGTATTGACTTAATGCCCTGCGGCTCCAGTTTTTCAACTTCTATCGGCGTAAGCGTGTAAATGTCGGATGTGCAGATTATCTTGCCGCTTTCGAATATAGAGAACCATCGCGAAAGATATTCATAAGGAACACTCTGAAGGTTGTTTTTTTCGGGTTTGACGCCTTCGCTGCACCATTCGTGCGTGTTATCCACCAATGTTCCGTCTGCCGTTTTCTCAAAGATGTAGGTACGGCTTACGTTTACATATTCGCCTATTTCGTTGAGGGCTGTGCCAACGGCTTCTTCCGAATTGTGGGCTGACTGTACAGCCTGCAATACTTTTATCAATACGTTTTGCTGGCGGCGAATGCTTTCCAGTTCAACTTCGGTTGCCTTGCGATTGGTGATGTCGAGTATAAATCCTTCGAAAAACCATCCATCGTTGTTCACAACGCGCAGTATGGTGCGGATGTGTATCCATTTTGTTTCACCATGACGGGTGATAATGCGGCACTCGCAGTCGGAAAAACTGCCGTGCTGTATTTCGGGACGCACATCGGTAAACTGAACAATGTCGTCGGGGTGAATCATCTCGTAAAAGAGGCATTCGTTAGCAATCATCTCTTCGGCGGTGATGCCGAGCATGTCGTAAATAGTAGTGCTTACGAGTAGAAAGCGCAGAGGTAACCTGTTGAGTTCTTCCAGTGTTTGTTCGCCTGTGTTCCGCACGTTGTTGATTACTGCCTGAAACACTACTCCGCCCGGAAAGTTGTTGCTTATTGACGCAAGTCGATCGCGGCTGTCGGAAAGTTCACGTGTTTTTTCCTCCACCATCTGTTCGAGGTGACTTCGGTAATTGTCGAGTTCGATGCTGATAAGTTTCTTTTCGGTAATGTCGTTGAGAATGATGCCCGCCAGCTGACGGTCGTTGAGATTGACGGGAAACATGGATAGCGATGCGTAACACTCGCGTCCATCGACTCGGCGCAGTTTTATTTCGTCGAAGCAGGGTACAATGTCTTCGCCGCTGTTGAGCAGTCGTACAAATCCGTACTTGCCGTCGTTGCTGTTTTCGATATCGGCAAGATTAAGCAAAAGCGTTTTGCCGTTGCAGCCCATCGCCTCCGAGCGCGAAATACCTGTGATGTGTTCCAGTTGGGTGTTCCAATCAATAACGGCATGATGTTCGTTGAGTATCACAATGCCTTCGGACGACTGCGCAATAAAGCTGCTTATCATTTTTTCACTGTCTTCGATGCGACGGTTGAGGCTAAACAGTTCGTCGTTCGTAGCAATCAGCTCTTCGTTTGCTGCCGCCATCTCCTCGTAAGCCGCTTCAAGCTCTTCGGTGCGCACCTGTACCATTGTTTCGAGGTTGTTACGATAATCTTCGAGCACTTCTTCAACGGCTTTGCGGTCGGATATGTCGATTACAAAACCGTCGGCAACAATGCGGTTAGCCTCGTGGCGTGGGCGAAGCATCAGTTGTATCCATCGTATTTCGTTGGGCGAATACTGTATCCTGAACTCTGTATCGACAGGCTTTAACGCCACTAACATTCGGCACACCGAACTTTTAAGTATCGGCAGGTCTTCGGCAAGTATGTTTGTTTTTTGCCAGACGTCGCCCGTCAATACTTCGGGGGCTTGTCCTATAATCTTTTCCCACGTTTTGCCTGTATATACAAGGCGTATTGATTCGGTTTCGGGGGTAATTTCCATCCGCAGCAGCGCTCCTCCGGGGAAGTTGTCGCCAATAGCCTGCAGTCGGTCGCGTTCAAAATCGCGTTCGATGCTGGCAATTCGGCGTTCCGAAATATCGAATATAAATCCGTCGAACACAATCAGATCTTCCCTTACTTGGCGCGGCTGCGATGTAAGCTGTAACCAGCCGATGTAACCGTCTTTGTGCCTGAATCGCACCTCCACGTAGAAAGTGGTAAGGGTGCGCATGCTTCGTTCTATTTCGGAAAGAATCAGCTGAATGTCTTCGGGCAACACTACGGCGAGTGCGTAGTTAAAGTCAGCCTTCGACTTTTCGTGGTCGAGCCCCGTTATCTTTTCCCACGATTGGCTCATGTAAACAAGGCGTATTTC
Organism: Cytophagaceae bacterium; assembly: GCA_031285765.1. Taxonomy (GTDB): domain Bacteria; phylum Bacteroidota; class Bacteroidia; order Bacteroidales; family Marinilabiliaceae; genus WRMI01. Next base: position 9,073 of record JAITVO010000196.1, read on the forward strand.
TCCTGTCAAAGGATTTGCCTCGTGTCGCAGCAGCGCTCCGTCGGGGAAATTATCGCCTATAGCCTGCAGTCGGTCGCGCTCCTGAGCAAGTTCGAGGTGTGCAATTCTGTTCTCGGTAATGTCGAGCATAAAACCGTTGCTAACTACCAGCTCATTGCTGATGCGACGCGGCTGCGAGGCTATTTGCAGCCAGCCGACGCCTCCGTCTGCCTTACGGATGCGTGTTTCGGTGTTGAATGGGGTAACAGTGTCGATGCTTATCTTTATTTTGCGCATCAACTCGTCGATGTCTTCGGGCAGCACGGTAGCAAACACGTTTGCAATATTTTCCGTTGCTTTTTGGGGCGATATGCCTGTAATCTGCTCCCACGAGCGGCTCATATACGAAAACCACATTTCGCCCGTTGCAGTGTTCATCTCAAAGCGGAACAGCGCTCCACCCGGAAAGTTGTCGCCAATTGCCTGCAAACGGTCGCGCTCGCCCGCAAGTTCGCGCTCGGCTTGTTTCAACATGCTAACGTCGGTAATAACGGCAATGATACCCGCGTTGTGCCCCGTCGAATCTTTTATCACCTTTTTATATACAACGGTTTCGAACTCACCGTCGCGGTTTTTGAGCATGTATTCTGTTCGGCACTGTTCGCCTGTTTCAATCACGTGGCGGTCTTCGTTAATGCACTGCTGACGGGATCTCGACGGCACAATATCGGGTATTCCGCCAATCATCTCATCGCGACTGTAGCCGAATGTTTCGAGGAAACTGTCGCTGCACTCCACATATACGCCCGCTTTGTCATTGACAACCAACGGTGCTGGAATTTGCCTGATAATTGCCCTCAACAGATGGTTTTCGCCCGCCGTCATATTGCTTGCATTTTTTTCGCATCGCTCATATTTTTCTTTCAGCGCCCGATTTTCGTCCTCCAGCCTTCGGTTTTCTTCTTCGAGTGCTCTGATGCGTTGTTCCAATGTGTGCATTGCTGTATTAATTATGAATTATAAATTATGATGTTGCACAGTTATTCAGTTAAATCTCTTTTTCAACATCTTTATAACAGAATTTTTGTCCGAAACCGACCTTCCCATGTTCATTAAAGGATTCAGCATTGTTTGCGGAAACGTAATGAAATTGGTTGTTGCTCCATAAAAGTTGTGCTTTTCGGCGCCCATCGACAGTTCATTTATTTTTATTACTCCAAAATTCAGGGCAAAGATATATTATTCAATGATTATCTTTGTCATTTTTTGATAATTTATTAACTGATGTTGCGCAAGTTGTTTTGGTGCGATGCTCAAAGTCGCGCAGGTACAGCATTGTAAGAGTGATGAATTAATTATGCTGATTCGCTGTTTCATTCTTTACTTTTCGCTTATAAAGACACGTTAATGCAGAATTTTACAAACGGCATAATCTGTTATCATTTTAATATTAGACCTCTTAGCAACTGATGTTACGCACTTGGCTTGAAAAAGCCCAATTTTAATAACCGCAGGCGAGCTGGTCGCTGAGCGTGTCGAAGCGGAGCATACTGTTATGAAAATTTGGGCTTTTGATTTATGCCTATTTTCATGCGTAGCATGAGTAAATAGTGTTCCATGTCAATTTGTTTCTGCAGAAATCCGCGTTCCTTTTGAACAGTTTTTTCCCATGTTTGGGGAAACCTTCCCCATGTTTGGGGAAACCTTCCCCATGTTAGGGGAAACCTTCCCCATGTTTGGGGAAACCTTCCCCATGTTTGGGGAAACCTTCCCCATGTTTGGGGAAACCTTCCCCATGTTTGGGGAAACCTTCCCCAGGTTTGGGGAAACCTTCCCCATGTTTGGGGAAACCTTCCCCATGTTTGGGGAAACCTTCCCCATGTTTGGGGAAACCTTCCCCATGTTAGGGGAAACATTCCCCATGTTAGGGGAAACATTCCCCATGTTAGGGAAAGCCGTCCCCTGATTTAGGCATTAGTTGTACGATTACACATACAACAAATCTGTTGGGGGATAGATTATTTTTCGCAATTTATGTTACCGTGTCGATTCGCACAACCGACAGCACGCCTTTTACGCTGCTTAATTTTCGGATAAGTGTGCCGAGCGTTTGGTTGCTATTGACGAATACGGTTACGGTGCCTTCAAAGAGTCCCTCTTGGCTGTCCACCGAAATAGCGCGCATTTTCAGGTTCATTTCTTTGGAAATAATTTGCGAAATGTTTGAAACGATACCGATATCGTCGTTGCCCATTATTTTGATGGCGGCAATGTAACTGTTGCCAGCTTCGCCTGTCCATTGAGTTTTTACAATGCGATATCCGAATTTGTTCAGCATGTCGTTTGCATTGGGACAGTTGATGCGATGAATTTTTATTCCGCCCGAAACGGTTACAAAGCCAAATACTTCGTCGCCAAAGATGGGATTACAGCATTTTGCCAGTTTGTAATCGACGCGAGTAAGGTTTTTGTCGATAATAAGCACCTCGTCGCCATAGCGCACTTCGTTGGGCGTGGCGGTTACAAATCTTTCGGCGCTTCGCGAGTTGGGAGTTTCCTGTACATCTGCCTCTTTTTTGCCGCTTCCCTGAATGTATTCCAAAACGGTAACGACATCGAGTTTGGCATTGGCAATATCGCAGAAAAAGTTGTGCGTCGATTTATGTTTAAAATATTTTACCAGCTGGTTAATTAGCTGGTCGGTCAGTTCCTGTTTCCGGTTTTTGAGGCGACGGAGAAGCATTTCGCGCCCCAGTTCGGCTTGCTTGTATTCCATATCGCGCAAAGCCTGTTTCAGCTTTGCTTTGGCGCGAGAAGTTACTACAACTTTGAGCCAGCTGTGTTTGGGCGTTTGGTTTGATGAGGTAATAATTTCTACAAGGTCGCCATTGTGAAGCTCGTGCCTAAGCGATACATTTTTTTTGTTCACCCTGGCGCCTGTGCATCTTTTCCCTACATCGGTATGAATGTGGAAAGCAAAATCAAGTACGGTAGCGCCTTTTACGAGTCGTTTTAAATCGCCTTGAGGCGTAAATATAAATATTTCGCTGTTGTACAGGTTTATTTTAAAACCGCTCAAAACATTTGCGGTTGTTGGTATGGGAGCATTCTTAACCGCGATGCTTTGTTTTGGATTTTCGTCAAATGCACTGCGCTCTGGACTGTTAATAATTTCGCGAAAAAGCGCCAGCCATTCTTCCAGCATTGTATCGCTTCTCACGCCTTTGTACTTCCAGTGAGCTGCCAGCCCGAGTTCGGCAATTTCGTCCATCCGTTTTGTGCGGATTTGTACTTCGACCCATTTATTCTGCGGACCCAAAACGGTTGTATGCAGCGATTCGTATCCGTTGCTTTTTGGCGCCGACAGCCAGTCGCGCATACGGCGCGGATTGGGCTGATAATTATTGGCAACAACTGAATATGCCCGCCAGCAGTCGGCTTTTTCGTTTTGCAGTTCAGTGTCGATAATTATTCGGATGGCAAAGAGATCGTAAACCTGCTTAAATTCTACCCCCTGCTTTTTCATTTTGTTATGAATAGAATGAATTGACTTTGTTCGCCCTTTGATGTCGAACTTCAACCCCTGCTTTTCCAATTCGGCTTTCAGAGGCGCAATAAATTCGTCGATATATCTGTCTCTTGCTCTTTTTGTTTCGTTCAGTTTTTTGGCAATAAACCGGTACATTTCGCGGTCGGTATGTTTCATCACCAAATCTTCCATTTCCGATTTGATGGTATAAAGTCCTAAACGGTGCGCCATTGGAGCATACAGGTACGATGCTTCCATTGCAGTATTCATCCGGCTTTCGTCGTCGTAACGGTCGAGCGTGCGCATGGCTTGCAATTTGTCGGCAATCATAATAAGTATCACCCTTGCATCCTGTGCCGAAGTGAGAAAGAGCTTTTGGAAATTTTCGGTTTGGATAGAAGTTTTTTGGCGGTATAATTCAAAAACTTTTGCCAGCCCGCCCGTTAAGTCAGCCACCTGTTTGCCAAAATGTTTTTCAACCTTTTCGATGGAAACCGCCGATGTCCGCATCGCCTCGCACAGCAGCGAGCAAATGAGCGAAGTGCGTCCCAATCCTATTTCCCCTACTACAATGCGTGCTACTTCGAGCGAATGAACAACAGTTGGCAAACCCGAAAGCAGTTGTTCGGAAGCGGTATCAGCCAGCAATGCTGTTATTGTTTGCCGCATTTTTTTTACATCGTTCGGCTGAAGATTCAATACGCTGGAAGCCTTGAGCAGTTTACGGTAACTTCGCGTTATCAGCAGGCTGTTGTCGAGAGTAACGAGTTGTTTGTTATCGGTCATATACAATCGAATTTCTTTGCACGGGGATATTTCAACCCCAGCTCCACATTTTTGCTGGATACTCCTATTCCAGCAGGGAATTTACGCAACGTAAAATAATAATATCAAATTTAAACAGGCAATAGTGTTCCTTTCCACAATTTTCTTATTCTTCCATACCATACTCTTTAATTTTTCGGTACAGAGTTCGTTCCGAAATACCCAATTCCTTTGCGGCATTTTTTCGTCGTCCGCCGTGCTTTTTCAACGCTTTTTCTATAAATTCTTTCTCCATCTCTTCAATCAAAAGCGATTCCTCTACAAATTCTTCGGTATCTTCAATTTCGTGTTCGATACGGCGAGGCGTAATCGTAATAGGTGTTACCTGTGTTGACGACGGTTGCAGAATTTCACCTTCTTCGTTGTATAAATTTCGGATAATTTGAGCGTGTTCGCCCTGAAAATTCATGTTTTCATCAGATTTAACGATGTCGAGTACCAGTTTTTTCAAATCGGTCATGTCGCGTTTCATGTCGAAAAGCACCTTGTAAAGAATTTCTCTTTCATTTGCATAATTGGCGTCTCCGTAACTGTCGCTTCCTACCAATGCTGGAAGGTTGCTGCCTGCATTCGAAGGCAGATACTGTTTCAAATTTTCGCCTGTTAGCAATCGCTGACTTTCGACGATAGATATTTGCTCTGCAATATTTTTCAACTGACGCACATTTCCTGGCCAGCGATATTTTTCGAGCAGGTTTTGCGCGCTTTCATCCAATTTAATTGGCGGCATTCTGTATTTGTTGGCAAAATCTCCGGCAAACTTTCGGAACAGTAAGTGAATATCGCCTGCTCTTTCGCGCAAGGGCGGAATGTTGACAGGAACGCTGTTTAAACGGTAAAACAAATCTTCGCGAAATTTTCCGTCTTTGATGGCTTTGTCGAGATTGACGTTGGTAGCGCCTACAACTCTTACATTTGTTTTAATACTTTTTGATGAGCCTACGCGAATAAATTCACCCGTTTCGAGCACTCGCAAAAGCCTTGCCTGCGTTGCCAAAGGAAGTTCGCCTATTTCATCAAGAAAAATGGTTCCGCCGTTGGATTCTTCAAAATAGCCCTTACGGTCAGCCAGCGCCCCTGTAAACGACCCCTTTTCGTGCCCGAACAGTTCCGAATCAACAGTTCCTTCGGGAATTGCTCCGCAGTTAACGGCAATATACCGTCCATGTTTGCGAGCGCTGAACTGATGAATAATTTGCGGAAACACTTCTTTTCCTGTTCCGCTTTCGCCGGTTATCAATACCGACAAATCGGTAGGGGCAACCTGAACTGCAATGTCAATGGCGCGATTCAACGCATTCGAGTTGCCTATAATTCCGAATCGTTGTTTTATTTGTTGTATATCCATAGCTTTAACTGCTAATTTTTCAGTTACGGCTGACAAAGTTACAACTTTATCGCGCTACTTTTATGCTGTAACAATTAAAAACTTGGGAAAATGTTTTTTTCATACTATATATTTTACGGTTATTAAGTGTATATCAGAAAAATAATTTGCATTAAAAAGCAGATGATACATAAATATTTTGCAACAGCACGTAAAAAGATTTGCTGCCCAAGTTGAATTTTCACGAAATTATGTTTTCTTTGCACTGTCAAAACCGAAGCATTATTTTACATCGACAGAAAGCAATTCCTGTCAAAAACAAATAGAAGCTATGTCAGAAAATACTACTTTTTTCGATGCGGAAACTTTCGATTTATCATCGGACGAAATTGAACGGATAGGTGAAATACTCGGACGAAAGCCGAACAGACTCGAACTGGAGCTCTTTTCAATCTTATGGTCGGAACATGCCAGCTACAAAAACTCCCTGAAATGGTTGAGCATACTGCCGCAAAAAGGTACGCATGTGGTGGTCGAAGCAGGCAAGGAAAACGCGGGAGCCGTTGATATTGGCGATGGATTGGTGTGTGTGTTCAAAATAGAATCGCACAATCATCCGTGTGCCGTGCAGCCCCGATTGGGCGCATCAACAGGACTGCGAACCGTTACCCGCGACGTTTTTTCGATGGGAGCCAAACCGCTGGCGTTTCTTAATTCGTTGCGATTCGGAAGCAGTCGCCGCGACACAACCCGCTGGCTGTTCGACGAGGTAGTGAGCGGGCTTGCCGACTTTGAGCGCGGGTTCGGAATCCCCGCAGTAGGAGGCGAAGTTTATTTCAACAGCTCGTTCAACACCAATCCTATTGTAAACAATATGGTGATAGGCGTTGCCAAACGCGAAGACCTGATTTCGGCTGTAGCCAAAGGAAAAGGTAACATGATTGCTGTGATTGGTGCACCCACAGGGCGGGACGGAATTGACGAAAACGTATTTGATATGCCACGCGATATAAACGATTTTACGCTCAACAAATTGAGCAATGTCGATGTCGAAGTCAATCTGTTTAAACTGATAAAAATACTGAACGCTCGCAAAGTCATTATCGGAATACAGCCCGTAGGAGCGCAGGGAATTGTGGGCGCCGTTACCGAAATGGTTGCACGCGGCGATGCAGGTGTGATTGTTCGCACCGACAACATTCCTGTTCGCGAAGATGATTTAACTCCTCGCGACATCATTATATCCGAAACGTGGGGACGAATGTTAATCTGTTTCGCGCCCGACAAAGCGGATGAAATCAGAAATCTTGCAAAAGAAAACAATATCGAATTCGGAGCGTTGGGCGAAGTTACCGACGACCGTGATTTCAGCCTCTACGCAGGCAACGATTTACTGGCGCAGGTTCCCGTAAAATATTTAGGCATGGCAGGCGAAGCGCCCGTATATGAGCCCCAATATACAACCTTCCGAAACCAATCGTTTCATTATGGTGTTGATGATGTTTCGGAACCCGACCACTATCCCAAAACCGTGAAGCAGATGATTTCGTCGCTCAACATTGCTTCAAAAAAATGGATTACAAAAAAATTTGAGAAATCGCTGCACGCCGAAGATTTAAGTACAAAATTTCCCTCCGATGCGTCGATTATCGACACCTACCGAAACGGAAAAACACTTGTAGCCACCGTTGACTGCAACCCAAGTTACATGACCTCCGACCCGTTTACAGGTGCACAAATAGCAGTTGCCGAAGCCGTTCGTAACATTGTTTGCGCCGGTGGAAAACCATTAGCAGTTTCCGATTGTCTTAATTTCGGAAACCCTAACGACCCCGACGCTTTTGGCGCTTTTGTAGCCTCCATTCAGGGAATTGCCAAAGCCTGCGAACTGTTTAAAGTACCTGTAATAAGCGGCAATGTAAGTTTCTACAATCAGCGCTCGTTGGATGGACAAATTATGCCCGTTGTTCCGTCGCCCGTTATCGGGATGGTAGGATTGCTGAAAATGGCTGAAAAGCACACTATTCTGTCGTTTAAACACAAGGGCGACATGATTTTTCTTGTAGGTCGCTCGCACAACGACATCAACGGCTCCGAATATCTGCGCTACATTCATGGTATCGAAACTTCTGATCCGCCCGTTTACAACCCCGAAGAAGAGTTTGCACTGCACCGCGCTATCGAAGGAATGATTGCCAAAAGCCTTGTACGCTCGGTTCACGATGTTTCGAACGGCGGACTGTTTTTTACGCTTCTCGAATGTGTTATTCCGATGGAATACGGCTTCGACATTACCTCCGACGCCGAAATACGCAAGGATGCTTTCCTTTTTGGAGAGTCGCAAAGTCGCGCCGTAGTTTCGGTTTCAGCCGAAAAGCAGGATAAATTTGTCGATTTTATGATTGCACAAAAAGTACCTTTCTCGGTACTTGGGCACGTAACACGCGGCGAAATTCGCATCGACGACGAGTCGTACGGCTTTATAGGCGAATACAAAAAGATGTTTGAAAATCAATTTAAAGAGTGGCAGGGAGGGGCAAAGCAGTAGCCTGATTCAATAGACTTCTTCGGAAAAATAAAAGAGAAGACTATTTTTAATCCTCCCAATTCTGATTCAGACAAATTTGCACACGTATGCGGCAAAATTTTCATACGTATGAAAATAAATTTCCGCACGTATGGAAATAAATTTACATACGTATGAAAATAGACTCCCATACGTATGTAATGAAATATATTGTTACACAGGAGTTTGGATTAACGGGATAATTCTGTGGAGTGTGGAGTGTTTATCACTGTCCATTAAACATTTCTTCTATTTTCCGAAGAGGTCTAATATTGCCATTTATTCATTGCGTTGTTTCTATCCAACAAATAGAAGATGGATAAGAGGGGGCTTTAACCCAAATACAACTGCTTATTTACATTAACTGCTGTTACGCAAATAAAACTTTTTATATTAAACCACTATCAAACAATTCAAAATATTTGCGGTATGTACAGGAACAATACGCAATAATCATAAAAAAAATTACATTACACATACATGGACTTCGATATCGCATTTAACAAAGCCTCATTGCTGTGTGCAAGGCAGGAATACTGTCGCTCGGATATTGCCGAAAAACTTCAGAAATGGGACACCGATGCCGCCATCATCAAAAAAGTGCTTGCGCAATTGGTTGTCGAAAAATATATTGACGAAGAACGCTTTGCCGGATTCTATGTCCGCGACAAATTCAGGTTCAACCGATGGGGAAAGCAGAAGATTACGTGGCAGCTTCGCCAGAAACGAATACCCGACGAGCATATTCAATCAGCCATCGAAAGCATCACAGACGAAGATTACGCCAAAACGCTCTTTCAACTGCTGAAAGAGAAAGCGCGAAGCATCAAAGATAAAGATACTCGTAAAAAACTTGCGGCATTGGTACGATTTGCCGTTTCGCGAGGCTTCGAAATGAGCGAAGTAATGCCTCTTGCCGTAAAGTTGTGTGGCGATGTGGAGGATGAGTTGACTTCATGATAGACATTTTCGGAAACAAATTTTGGCTTTAGTCAAAAATAACTTGCCAGATAACCATTTTTTTACATTTTACGATGAGGTCTAATAATTCAAACAGCTTCTTAAACTTTCTTTTTGTCTAATTTTTCTGGAGAAATCTCAGTAATATTTCTTTTTGTTTTTAATGCCTCTTTTAGCGATGGATGAATGCGGTATTATTTCCTTATTTATTTATGGTATCTTTGCCAAATATTATGACACATAAAAGGAGGCTATTATGTGTGGATGCTTTTGTTTAAAAACGTACCCATCGTTGTTATCGCATATTGTACATGACAATAAAAGTTTAAGCGAGTTCTGCAAAAAAACGTACACAGGTAATTTCGAATCAATTAATTTGGAGGCTCATGAAAAAAATGTTTTTTATCTTGACGGGATTATTGTTATGTATCAACAGTTCGTTGATATATTCCAATGATATTTCTTCGGTCGCGATAGCTGGAGGCGACAAATTTATATGTACTGACATAATAAGGCTTTCAGCTACGCCAGCCGGTTCGGGTAGTTATGGTTTATGGTCGGTTATTCAAGGCACGGGAGTTTTTGATGATGCCATGAATCCTAACACAATGGTAAGAAATCTTGGTTCAGGAATGAATATATTGAGATGGACTGTATATGATGGGCTTGACTCTTCGTATGATGATGTAAATATTGCTGTAGCAAATTCGAGTGCCGGAGATGATCAGACCGTATGTACTGGAGTAGCGTTATTTACAGCGACGCCCGCAGGTTTGTTTACTTACGGTCAGTGGTCAATTGTTAGTGGCGGGGGAACTTTTGATAACATTACGAATCATAATACAGTAGTGCGAAATATTGCTTTGGGCGAGAATATATTCAGATGGACTGTGTATCACGATTCACTTCATTTTTGTTATGATGACGTAAGCATTACTTCCATCATTTCGAGCGCAGGAGACGACCAGATTATATGTATGGATGAAACACAGCTTGCTGCTACGTCGGCTTGTCAGGGTGCTTATGGTCGGTGGCAGTGTATTAGTGGTATAGGAAATTTTGATGATGCCATGAATCCTAACACAATGGTAAGAAATCTTGGTTCAGGAATGAATATATTTACATGGAATGTGTATGATAATTTTAATCATTTAGGTGATACTGTTCGGATTATTTTTACTGACATGGATGCATCTGTCAGAATAGAAGATGGCAGATTGATTGCTAATGCAGACTTTGCAGCTTATCAATGGCTTGATTGCGACAATGATTACACACCCATTGAAGGCGCTGTTGAGCAGACGTTTATTCCCATAAAAAATGGTAATTATGCCGTAGAAATAACATTAAACAACTGTTCAAAAATTTCCGACTGCTTTCCGTTTATTGTTTCTGATATAACTTATAACAATCAGGACGCTTTTGTAACTGTTTACCCCAACCCTGTTAAAGATGAATTTACAATCGAATTAAATGAACCATATCCAAAAGTGGAAATATGGATTTATAATCAAACAGGAAAATTAATCTGTAACGAAAAGCAAACATACCGTCAACAGATTATCATACCAGCAAAAGAACCATCAGGAATATATTTCGTTACAGTTTTGGCAGATGGACGAAAAAGAGGTGTATTTAAGATTGTAAGGCATAGATAAGAGCAAGCATCAATAAAAAAGACCTTTCGATGAAAGGTCTTTTTTTATACTGCAAAAAATAAAGAAGTTACATTCTTTTTTCTTTGATGCGGGCTTTTTTACCTGTAAGTCCGCGCAGGTAGTAAATTCGTGCACGGCGAACTTTCCCGAAACGGTTTACTTCTACTTTTTCGATAAAAGGAGAGTTCATCGGGAAAATACGTTCTACGCCTACGTTGTTCGAAATTTTACGAACCGTAATCCGTTTATTTACGCCTGTCCCTTTAATCTGGATAACAACACCTCTAAAAATCTGAATCCGCTCTTTATTTCCTTCGCGAATTTTGTAATGAACAGAAATGGTGTCGCCCGATTTGAATTTCGGCATTTCTACGCCCGAAGCAAATGCTTCTTCAGCAATTTTAATTAAGTCCATCTTTTTGTACTTATTTGAAAATTAAACTTATCTATGCAATATTGCATGACTCCATCGTTCAGCAAGAGATTACATAAAGCGGGTGCAAAGGTATTCTTTTTAAATCAAAAAAACAATGCAGAGAACAAATTTATTTTTGATGATGATGTTTAAACCAGAATGCGGGTGATACAGATAACGCGAATTTTTGCAAAATATCTAATATTTTTTAATTCAAACGACTTTTTACATTATTGTATCATTATCATCTATATAACGATCCGTGAAAAATCCACGTTATCCGCATTCAAAAACAATCACCCCACTACTCATTTTCTACAATAATTTGTTCGAGCCGTTCAATTTGCTGCTGTTTGTTAACTTCGCGCAAATTTACAGCCGTCTTTGTAAAATACTGGTGATTGCTGATAAACTTCAGTTGCAGGCGATTCCATTCGTTCCACGAACCTATCATGTCGCGTTCTTTCAATTCTTCGTAAAGAGTGTTTGAAACAGGAAGAAAATCGATTCTGCCAAGATAATCCAAGTCGGAGTCGCAAATAATCTGTTCCAGCAAATCTTTTGGCTGAGGTGGCGTTTTGGTTGCCATTATCAGGCGGCAAACGGTTTCAATCTGCTTATCGGTAAAATTGTAGGCAGTCAACTTTTCGCGAGCCATATTGGCGCTGTAAAATTCATGATCTTTGTAACTTGTAATATGACCTGCATCATGAAAAAGAGCTGCAAGTTTCAGCAAAAGAATATTGTCGGACGAAACGCTTTCAGCCCATCCAATCAATTCTACTTCGGTAATAACGTCAATGGTATGCTTGATGTTGTGATAATAAAGATTTTGAGGAAGTCGCTGTTCAAGATAGTCAAGAAGTTCTTCCTGAATTTCCATAAATTTGGAATGACGGTATCGGGTTTTAAATACTTCATTCGGTACATTAACGTTGTCAGGCTCCTGTAATTCAGTCCCTATGCTTTGTATTTCAAACATTCCCAAGTTTCCTTTATATTTTGCAGGCATTATGCCTATTTGTCTGCATTCAAAAAAATCTTTAATTAATTCATAGGTCATTATGGACGAGCTTATTGTTCCTTCCGGTGTTGCTTCACCAATTCGGCTCGCAATGTTAACGCTGTCGCCCGTCAACGAAAAGGGAATGCTTTTTCCTTCGCTCAGGGTGGCAACAACGGGTCCTGTATGTATTCCCATTTTCAGTTTCCAAAACTGTTCGCCGTTGGGACCTAACACCTTTTTTGTAGCTTCTTCCATTTTGAGCGCAGCCAGAACAATGTCAATTGGATTGGTTCTGGATTGTCCCGAAAGTCCCGCCGCAAACAGCATTATATCACCAATCGACCGCACTTTCACCATATTGTTTTCGTGAGCAATCTCGTCGAGAGAAATATACAGTTCGTCCAACAAATCTACCCACAGATCGGGATTTTCCAAAGTATAAAGTCTGTCGAATCCTTTCACAGAAACATACAGAACCGACACCATCCGAAGGCGTTTAGCCAATTGTTTGGGAGTTTTAGATTTTTTCGACAGTTCATCCGAATATTTCTGAATCATCTCTTCGTACTGCTCATTCTGGCCTTCTACAGCCATATAGCGGTCGATTAAATCTTTCAACTGATTTTTTAAATCTTTATTTCGTCCGGCAAGGCGCGTTATTCTTTCCAGATAACCTTTTTTATTTTCCATATCTATGCAAATATAATCGCGAATTACAACTCCAAATCGCGATACAAAAGTAAAAATATTGATTTATATACAAGGCGAATATTGGAAATTTATGAAATAGCGAAATATTTTTTATAATAAACACTCAATATTCTTATGTTTTAAACACAGTCGAAGTTCTTGACAGTTTGTTTAACATACCTCATGTTACGCAAAACAGCCTTGAAAAGGCTGAATATTCATAACCGCAAGCGAGCTGGTCGCTGAGCGTGTCGAAGCGGAAAATGACGTTCGTATCTCCCTGCCCGCAAGGGCAGAACAGATGTGAATGTACAGGTTCTGCCCTTGCAGGCAGCTGTGCTGTTGTCTGTTTCCCGTAAGCTGCGCTGGGCTGGCAAACCCCCGCCCCTACATTTGTATACGGTTATGAAGATTCAGCCTTTTTAAGGCTATCAAAAGTAATACTGCGTAACATGAGTAACATAAGTTATTTATGCGAATCAGGAGTAGAAAACTATTTTCATACTTTGAGTTAATCCCCCCATAAATGTAAATTTTCTGCTCTCCGTTATAAAGTTGAGGGCAATGAACTCACTGTTCAAAAAAAACACGGATTTGCGCCGATAACACAAAGAAATCAAATTTATATATGTATCATTATCATCTATATATAAATTCGCAAGAATATGTGTTGTCCGCGTCATCCGCGTTCAAAAATTCTTTTTTGGCAGCTACTTTTGTAGAAACGCAACACGCACGTCTATACATTTCCCATCCACGTAATTTGCAATTTGCAATTCGTAATTGATTACAGTACAATCACCATATCCACCCGACGGTTACCCATCTCCTTCATTTCAGGCGAGGCATCGGTTCCTGTAACCAAAGGAGCCGAACTTCCCTTTGCGTTTATTTTTATTCTTGATGCATCGGCGCCTAAATCGTTTATCAGAATATCTACAATTTTGTCGCATTGCGCACGGCTGATGTCTTCGTGATTTCCACCGTCGTTTTCGTTCACATAACCGTATAATTCCAGTGTCGCTTCGGGTTTACTCAACAATTTAACAACCATTTCCGCCATTGAAGTAAAGTCTTCGTCGTCAAATTTTTTTTCTCCTTTCGGGAAAAAGATAGAACGTACAAACAATGTATGGTAATAAGTAGTTAACGACTCGTGAATTTCAACTGTATGGATGTTTATTGGACGGGCAGCTGCGTATTTAGCTACGTCATCTTCCAACCGGGCAACTTCATCAATAAGCGGGTCTTTTTTAGGACGTCCTTTCCTGTCAACTCCTAAGCCGCGATAAGTCCAGCGCATGTGCCGCTTGTCCTTTTTACCGAATTTGTAATGGAGATAAAGACCTGTAAAAAACAGCCCGTCGTTTGAATAACTTGTAAGCACATTATCCAAATGGTCGGTGGTGCCAAAGTGTAAACTTGCTTCAAAACTCACGTCAAAACTCTTATTAATACGATACATTACACCTCCGGTAAAGGGTACGATAATATCAACTCTTCGGGCTGCCTTTTCGTCAGGATTACTTGTATTATACCCCGTTACCATGTAGGTTGATCTGGTAGGCTGATCTAATTCCTCTCCTCTTACAAACGTATTGTCATTAACATGAAACAGCCTGCTTCGATACATGATAGTTCCTGCGCCAATCCTTAAAAAGAAATTCCACTTGTCTTTATAAGGTCCCGGCACGGCAAGCATCTGATTGATGAAAAAAGTTCCGCTTATAGCAGCTTCATACAAATCGCCTTCGAAAGAATAAATCTGATTTCGTCCGTACATGTTTCCCTGAAGAAACTGCAAATCAATAGCTAAGGCGGGCGCCAGTTGCTTGCTGAGAATAATTGAAGGCGAAAAATTTACCTTGTCGAAAAAATAGGCAAAATCGGCTTCATCAGCACGTGTTCCAAAAAGTCCGCCTCCTATTGATAGCGCCCACGTATTGTATTTTCTCTCCGCCGAATACTGAGCCTCATCATCTGTAATTTGCAGGTCAAACGTTCTCTGCCCCATCGAAACAAATGGATGTAGTATCAATAATAATGAAACAATGATTGCTTTCATGTTTATTGAATTATTTGATTATTGGGAAAACATCAACTCTTCGGTTTACAAGGTGTATGCCTCGAGGCGCCAAAGCTCTTGTATCCGATAGCAGTTCGGCTTTGCCGTGCGCCGAAATATCGAATCGCGAAGCATCTATGCCGTAATCTTTTACAAGAACATCCTTTACGGAGTTACAACGTCGAATACTCAATTTTTCGTTGTATTCGTAGCTGCCGCGGTCGTCGCAATATCCCTGCACCAACATTCTGACTTCGGGATTATCTTTCATAAACCGTGCTAAGTTGGCGATGGTACGATGCGAATAGTTTGTGATGGTCGATTTGTCGAAATCGAAAAATACAGATGCCGAAAATGATTCCGTTTTGAAAACTCTGTCAGCCATAACTACAGTGGTGTCGTTCACAACCGAGTCGTTGGCTGCAAGATAGTCTATCAGTTTGTTTAGCGAATCTAATTTCTGTGCCAACGGGTCTCTTGCTCGGTCGCGACTGATGTCAAAGTTGAAATCTCTGTAAGTCCACGAAGCGTGGCGTTTATCTTTTTTACCTATTTTATAGGTGAGCGAAAACGCAGTATATACGTATGAGTCGGTATCGGCGCCCGTCATATCCACATCCAAATTGTCGGCAGATAGAGTCCGCAAACTTGCTTCCAATCCCAAATCGAAACTCTTATTAATACGGTATTTTACGCCAACAGCCATCGGAATTATTATTTCCGATTTCCGACTTTCTTCCTTGTCCTTTTCTGTTCTGCTGTAACCTTCAACCAGATAATCGGTCATGTTCCAATCGGTATAAGCTGTGGGGTAGCCGTTGGGAACATCACCATAAATATAGCCAACAGTTACAAGCTCATTAGTTCCCAATTGCCGCATTGCCGACCTGAAAAAGTTCCCGCCAAACCCAAATCGCGCATAAAAGTTCCATTTATCACGGAGAGGACCTCCTACCAGCAGCTGGTTGATATAAAACGTTACGTTGGCGGTAAATTCCATAAAGTCGCCTGTGAAATAGCGCTGATATTTCTGTCCGTACATGTCAGCCATCAAAAAGTTGACGTCTATTGCCACTGAACGCCCAAACTGACGCGCTACATTAAACGACGGACCGAATTTCAGGTTTGTACTCGGCACAAATGTATAATCAACCACGTCGGCATAATAAATTACAGGTCCAAAGCCTGCCATAACCGACCATAGATTATACTTATTGCCCTTTTTGTAGATTTGCTCTTCTTCAAGCAGATTGCCTCTATAATCAATTTGAGCTAATGTGGTTGTAAAACCTGCAAACAGCAGGATTAAAATGAATAAATGTGTTTTCATATTCTCATATTTTGTTTTTGCACGGTTAAAAAGAGTTCACATCTTTGGCTGATGCAATTTACTTAACTCGGTTCGTTTCATAGCATTTATTGTTTTTATTCAGTATAACAAATTCATTGTTATTTTGTTGTTGATTGCAATTTATTTTATCAAACTACGATTCCGTTTGGTAAGCAACTATTTTGTTTGGTATAATTCAATTATTAACAAACATTGTTTTTTGTGGTAAATTTATGTAAAATTCAACAAATTACAATTTAAGCACGACCATTTATTGCTTTTCTATAAAAAACCGGCGTAAAAGTAGTGTTTTTTTTCGATTTGAAAGTAATTTGTTTTATATTTTGGGGCTATGTTGATTTTTTATTATACCAATTATTCTATTTTGCATGCTCTAAAATGTATGTAAATAGTTGTATATAGTCAATTTACAACATACACAAATCATTTGCGAAATATATAGAGTTTATGCGAAATAGAATTGGGTATAGATGCTATTTTATTTCAAAAACAAGGTTCTTAAACATAATATTCGACGTTCTTTTTTAAAACTGATGTTACTCAAGCGTGTATTTTCACAACGATATTAGTGCGAAATTGTTCCACAAGACAAAACTCTAAATGTGAAAAATAATTATGTTGATTCGTTTTTTACTTATAACTCATGTTACGCTGTGTCTTTTTTTATAACACCGTCAGGCATTTTCAGTGCATACCCCGCAAATTTATTTGGGGAAAACAAGCGATACGGTTACAAAACGCGGCACGTATTTCCCCGTTATTGGGCAACTCATAACACAGAGTAGAGAGGTATTGCAATGCGTTTCTACATGTTTCCATATAAATTGGGGTTGTATATAAAAAAACGCCTGACGGCGTTTTTTTATATATGACTGGCATAACATAAGCTATAAATTCCCTATATCTTATAATAAGTAACCAACTAAAATTAATATCATATTTTGCATTATGGGAACCTCTAAAAACTCCAATTTCTTCGTTATGCTTCGGACGATAAAATGCTCATTTACCTTCATGTAAACTGCGCTTTTATCGCCTCGCAAGCCTCGAACTTTGAGTTTTTA
>JAITVO010000209.1 GCA_031285765.1 Cytophagaceae bacterium
ACCGTATTTTTTGAACGATACAAATATCTCTACAAAGACAAAATCATTCGGGATAGCATTCTCAAAACTGACACAATCCGCGTGCCTTATCCTGTTGAGATAGTAACGCAGGTAAAAGCACCGCTCACAGGTTGGCAAAACTTCCAAATATGGTGCGGAATAATTGCCCTTGCAATTACTTTGCTTGTTATCGTTTATTTCGTACTGAAACTGAAAAGAAAATCGTCATTTTAGTAACTAATGTTATACATTTGATTGAATTGGAAATTGGCGGAACTAAAATTAAGCCTGTTCAAGGATACCCAAAATGATTACTGCGCAACATCAATTATTACCCCAAGTTTTAATACCTGAAACTTGGGTCAATTGCAGTTTTTTTTGAACATTCTACCGTAGATGATTGTTTATGGATTGCAGAATTATTGTTTACCGTTGCAACTATGTATAAATATTATTGGTATATTATTATTGGTCTTTTTATTACGTTTAATTTTACATCGGTTAAAGGGCAGCGCAAAGAAGAAACTCCTGATACTATCAGTGGAAAAGGGCTTGTGGAAGCTGCAAGCCGTATTTTTGATATTAATGCAAATAAAACTGAAGAATACGCCTTGCGAGCGCTGGAAATTGGTAAAAATAATGATGATGAACTGTTGATGAGTAAAGCATACGCCCAACTGGTTCGCGTTAATTTAAGACTCAACAAAAACGAAAAGGCGTTTGAATATGCTCAACTGGCTGAAGCCGGATTGACGAAACATAACGGTTTATACGACTTAGCCGGCTTGTACAATACATTGGCAAACGGAAATTTTAACATGGGGAATATTGAAAAGTTTAAATATTATTCCGACAAGTGCATCCCCCTTGCCCGCCAAACAAACAACAATGACGCGCTCACCCGTCAGCTCTACACACGCGGAATGAACGCCTATCGCAATACTGATTATTATTTAGCGCTGGATTATTTTAATCAGGTATTGGTAATAACCGAAAAACATCCCGAACTGGAAAGAATAAAAGGATGGTGTTTTGGTAACTTAAGCAGTATTTATGATAATTTGAATGATAATAAACTGGCAAGGGAATATCGTTTACAGAGCATTCGTGTTTTCGAAAAGTTGGATATGGTAGATATACTGGTAACGGCTTACACAAGTTTGTCGAAAGACTATTTGCCTGATAATATGCCCGACTCAGCCCTTTATTATGCAAAAAAAGCGCTACAGGCTCAGCACGATTCAAAAATGGATCACTCACTTGCTACTGTTTATTCAGCTTTTTATAGCTACTACTTTTCAACGGCGAATTACGACAGCGCCGGTTATTATATTGAGAAAAGCATTGAAATAGCAGAAAAATATAATCGGATGAGTTCCGCTGTTATATATTACCAATTAGCAGGTTATTTTTATATAACACAGGAAGATTTGGACAAAGCCTATTATTATTCTAAAAAAGCCGAACAACTTGCAGAAAAATTAAGTATATATACAATACGGCATAGTGCAATAAAAAACTTGGGAATTATTTTTGAAAAAAGAAATCAGTTAGATTCAGCAGCTCATTATTTCGCCGAATATATTCAAAGCGATACCCTAAAAAACATCAAAAAAATTCAGAAAAATGTTGTAAAACTTTCGGAAATAAGAGCACGCGAACAGTCGGAATTTAAACTGCGAGAGGCACGAAACAAGCGTAATATTTTAATCGGTTTTCTTGCAGGCAGCGCAATTTTAATTTTTTCGCTAACCTTTTTGCTGCGAAAAATATCGAAACAGCGCAATACCATCAACCTTATCAACGAAGATTTACGCGAGCATCAGGATGAACTGAAACTGCTGGTTGAATACAAGAGCCGCCAGTTGGACGATAAAGAGAAACAGTATGCCAATCTTTGCAACAACATGTTTAATGGAGCCGTATTCCGGCTGGAGGCAAACAGTGTTGAACCGTTGGAGCTGGCATTTTCGTTTGTAAGCAACGGCTGGAAAACCATAACTGGGTTGCCCATCGACAATTTGAACGAAATGATATTTCATTTCAAGCAAAATATTCGCGACGACTACCGTGAATCGTTTTTCGCCGCCATTGCCAATGCCTTTAAAACAGGCGTGGTGGTTGACGAAGCGTTTGCATACATTAAAAACGGAGAAAAGGCATGGTTTCACATCAGGGCAGTACCCACTGCTGTTCAGAATCAAGTAGTTTCGATCGACGGATATATGGTGGACGAAACCGAGCAGAAGATTTTTGAAAGCAAACT
The DNA here is from genome assembly GCA_031285765.1 of Cytophagaceae bacterium. Classification (GTDB taxonomy): domain Bacteria; phylum Bacteroidota; class Bacteroidia; order Bacteroidales; family Marinilabiliaceae; genus WRMI01. The sequence continues at coordinate 2,267 of JAITVO010000209.1, forward strand.
TGTTGCCGCCAAAGAACGCGCCGAAGAAGCCGATAAACTGAAAACCGCATTCCTCAACAACGTGTCGCACGAAATACGCACACCGATGAACGCTATTATTGGCTTTTCGAGCCTGATTATCGACAACCTGATTCCCGAAGAAGAGAAGGAAATATTCCTGAAAACTATCAACGAGAACTGTTTTCAACTGCTTCATATTGTTAATGACATTGTTGAAATTTCGCGAATTGAAGCCGAACAAACCATATTTCATTTCAACGAAATCACTATAGGCGGCATTCTTAACGATGTTAAAGCCAATGTGATTCCCTTGCACCACGAAAAATATCCCGACATCGAAATCCGTATGGACGAAAATCTCGAAAAGTTAACTTCCACTTCTATTTGCACCGACCGAACGCGATTGGTACAGGTTATCGACTATTTACTTAGCAACGCAACTAAATTTACCCCAAAAGGATACGTGGAATTGGGCATTATTCCCGAAGTTGACAATATTCATTTCTACGTAAAAGATTCGGGCATTGGTATTGCACCCGAAGATATTGAGCGAGTTTTTCACCGTTTCATGAAAATTAATCCCACTGCCAAAAGCGGCACCGGCTTGGGTCTGCCAATCGCAAAGAAAATATTAGACAGGCTGAGGGGTAAAATATGGGTAGAATCGGCAGTAAACGTTGGTACTATTTTTCACTTTACCATTCCCAAAAAATAACAGTATTTTTAAGTATGGTAATTTTATTTACCCGTCGGCTTGAATTGAAAATCAGCACAAGTCAAAAGTTAGATTTCCACAACCGCAGGCGAGCTGGTCGCTGAGCGTGTCGAAGCGCAACTTACGGTTATGAAAAATTAAGCCTTTTCAAGGCTACTGTGTGTATGCCTTGCGTAACATGGGTTATTTTATTAGACCTCTTCGGAAAATTAAATATTCATTTTCCGAAGAGGTCTATTATTGATAGCGATTGGATATTACCCATACCAAACGTTATAGACCTATAGTTAAAAAGAAAAGAGGTTGCTCAATTTTTTTTTGAACAGCCTCTTTATTATCAGCATATCACTCAACGCCTACGCTTTCTCCAGCTCCACAGTAAAGTGGCGCATAATAGGAAATTCGCATGTAATTACATATCCCCGTTTAATGCTTTCGCGACGGTCGTAAACATTTTTCAATGCCGCAGCAATCACATCAATATGATTGTTGGTGTAAGTGCGGCGCGGAATTGCCAAACGGAGCAGTTCCAGTTTGGGATATCGGTTTTCGCGCGTAACAGGGTCGCGGTCGGCAAGGATGGCGCCTATTTCAACGCCTCGAATACCTGCTTCGAGGTATAGTTCCACGCCAAGCGTCTGCGCAATAAATTCCTCTTTTGGAACACATGGTAACACTTTGGTTGCATCCACAAAAATGGCGTGTCCGCCGGCGGGACGCTGGTAGGGAATACTGTATTCGTCGAGTTTTTTACCAAGATAGGCAACCTGTCCGATGCGGGTTTCGAGATAATCGAACTCCGTGCCTTCGTCCAAGCCCTGCGCAAGCGCGTTCATATCGCGCCCCGACATGCCTCCGTAAGTAATGTAGCCTTCGTTCATGATGCAAAACATCTGACATTTGCGCCACAGTTCCTCGCTTTTGAACGCCACAAATCCGCCCATATTTACAATCGCATCTTTTTTGGCTGACATGGTCATAATATCAGCATACGAAAACATCTCGCGCACAATCTCCTTGATGGTTTTGTTTTCGTAACCGGCTTCGCGCGTTTTAATAAAGTAAGCATTTTCGGCAAAGCGGGCAGAGTCAATCTGCAACAGCACACCGTATTTTTTGCACAGCGCCGAAACTTCCCTGATGTTTGCCATCGAAACAGGCTGTCCGCCCGCAGTGTTGTTGGTAACGGTGAGTACAACGGCAGGAATTTTTTCTTTCGGATACTTTTTTAATACATCATCGAGCTTTCGTGGATCCATGTTTCCCTTGAAAGGAAGTTCGAGCTGCGTGTCCGAAGCCTCGTCAATCGTACAGTCGGGCGCCAGCGCACGTCGAAATTCAATGTGTCCTTTGGTCGTATCGAAGTGCGAATTGCCCGGCAGCACATCGCCCTCTTTTACGATGGTCGAGTAAAGCACGTTTTCGGCAGCACGTCCCTGATGCGCAGGCAAAAAGTAGTCGAAACCAAGAATATCGCGCATGGCGTCCTTCATGTTGTAATACGAGCGAGCACCAGCATAGCTTTCGTCGCCCAGCATGAGCGCCGACCACTGTTTGTCGCTCATAGCGCCAGTTCCCGAGTCGGTTAGCAGGTCGATAAAAACCTGATCGCTTTTCAGGTTAAAAAGATTGTACCTTGCATTCTTAATCCATTGTTCACGTTCTTCGCGCGTGCTTTTACGAAGCGGCTCAACCATTTTAATGCGGTACGATTCTGCAAAAGGTAGTTCCATTGTTTTATCCTTTTTATTAAATGAAAAAAATTATTTGAATGATGCTTTCGTAATTTTATTACGAAGACAGGTGTATAAACGGTGTATGCGTGCGGGAATGCGTCAGAAGGTATCACGCCTTTTGATATTTATAAAAATGTATTTAGCTTTAAAAGCTATCAGGAAAAAGATGTTCATCGGTTTGTGTATTTTTTGAACGGCGCAAATTTATAGTTTTTCGCGCAAATAAAACAAGATGTGGAATGTGATTTTTGACAGGAAAAAATGTTGTGTGATGGGGGACGTTAAGGATAACCGTATCGGTTACTGATTTAAGTATGAATCAAAAATTAATTTACACTAAAAGTAAACCACAAGGAGCACGAAGTTGTTCACAAAGGGCACTATGCTTTTATGAACTTTGTGTGTTCTTTGTGAACTTTGTGGTAAAAGATAGTATCAATTAATTTATGCTGGGTACTTATCTTATAACTCATGTTATGCAAAACAGCCTTTTCAAGGCTGTCAAAAGCAATGCTGCGTAACATGAGTGAAAAACTTTATGATACTTTCGGAGTACCTGTTTTTTTGATAAATTGTAAATCAATCGCAGAAAAACAATTTCTACAAGCAATATTCTGGTTGAAATATGCGTTATCAACACATATTTGAGTAACGGAGGCAGATTAATGAAACAATGATTGATAATAAAATAGATTGTGAATGTTATAAACAATAAAAGATTGAACAATCCATTTTCCGAAGAGGTTTAATCAACAATTATGCACAAGTAATAATAAAACATGAAAAAAGTATTTGAAGTTAATGAATATGTAACGCTGATATACAGGTTCGCCATTATGCTTTTGCTGTTCGGTATTTGCCGAATTGCTTTCTATTTTTATAATATTGACTTGTATTCGCATATAACTTTCGCATCGTTTTGCACTATTATGAAAGGCGGATTGCTGTTCGACATCAGCGGATTGCTTTATATCAACGTTTTTTATATGCTGCTGTGTCTTTTGCCTTTAAAATTCAAGTTCAATAAATGGTATCAGGCTTTTCTGAAAGGACTGTTTATTATAACAAATGCAGCAGGACTTTTTGCCAATGTTGCCGACATTATTTATTACCGTGTTACGCTGAAAAGAACAACTTTCAGCGTATTCGACCAGTTTAAAAACGAAGATAATATGCTGCAGCTTTGGATGCAGTTCGTGATTGACTTTTGGTATGCCCTGCTTTTCTTAATTGTCCTGGTATTTCTTTTGGTTTATTTGTACGGAAGAGTAAAACCGAAACCCTTTTTGTTCAAATCCAATCTTATTTACGGTATATCGGGTACGTTGATTCTTGTTTTTTTTGTAGGACTTTCGGTAATGGGAATACGCGGAGGCTGGCGACACAGTACGCGCCCCATTAATATGAGCAATGCCGGAAAATATGCCGAATCGCCCGAACAGATGGCTATTGTGCTGAATACTCCTTTCTGTGTTCTTCGCACCATAGGCAAGGAAACGTTTAAGCCGCTTCACTATTTCCCCGATGACAGAAAACTGATGGAACTGTTTACACCCGAAATTCACCCCCGCGACAGTGGAGAGATGAAAAAACTCAACATAGTAGTTATCATTCTCGAAAGTTTCAGCCGCGAAAGTGTCGGCAGTTTAAACCGACACATCGACAACGGTAATTACAAGGGATATACACCTTTTCTCGACTCGTTAATTTCCGTATCTTATACATTCTCTAACGCTTATGCAAATGGACGCAAGTCAATTGACGCAATGCCGTCGGTATTGGCTTCGCTTCCTGCACTGGTTCAGCCTTATGTGGTTTCGGAGTACTCGTCGAACCGTGTAAATGGGTTCGGAAACCTGCTGAAGCCTTATGGTTACCACACTTCCTTTTTTCATGGCGCTCCCAATGGCTCGATGGGTTTTCAGGCTTTTTCGAGGATGATAGGTATTGAACATTATTTCGGAAAGAACGAATACGCGAACGACGCTGATTTCGACGGAATATGGGGAATATGGGACGAGCCGTTTCAACGTTACTTTGCACATACGCTGGAAGAATTTCCGCAACCGTTTTTCTCCTCTGTTTTTACCATATCGTCGCACCATCCGTTCAAAGTTCCGAAAGAGTATGAAGATGTTTTTCCGAAAGGAACGCTCCCTGTTCACAGAGGAATAGGCTATACCGATATGGGACTGCGCAGTTTTTTCGAAATCGCAAAAGAATCCGGCTGGTATCAAAATACGCTCTTTGTGATTACCGCCGACCACAGCGTTACGCCACACTATGCCGAATACAAAACCAATGTCAACGCTTTTGCTATTCCCATTATTTTTTATTCACCCGCGCTGAATTTAAAAGGAATGGATAACCGACTGGCACAACAAACCGACATTTTGCCTACGGTACTGAATTTGATTAACTATCCTGATGGTTATATCGCATTTGGCAACGATCTTTTCGGCAAAGAAAAAAAATCTTTCGTTCTTAATTATATCAGCGAAAGTTTTCAGTTTATGCAAAACGATAAGGTACTCTATTTTGATGGGAAAAAAGTGATTTCGTTTTACGATTATGTGACCGACCCTTTTCTAAAAAACAATTTAAAAGAGCGAGAATCTGTTCCTGTTGCCGAATCGGAATTGATGAAAGCTGTTATTCAGCAGTACAATAACAGAATGATTGAAAACAATCTTCTTTATAAGAATAAAGCTGGGCAATAATTGCTTTGGGCGGCATTTTTTGCCTGATTCATTAATGTTTATTAACGCAAAAAACGCCCAATCAATTTTTTTTCGTGATAATTGCTGTTTTTGTTGCTTTTTTTTTTGCGATATATTTGGAGTACTCTATATTTGTGGTGTCAAGTTTTAAAAGATTTCTGTGTTTAACCCTAAATTTAGTTTCTATCATGAACAAAGCACAATTAATTGATGCAATGGCAGCAGAATCAGGGCTTACCAAAGTTGATGCCAAGAAAGCTCTTGATGCATTCGTAAAAGTAACCGGCGAAGCCTTAAAAGGTGGCGATCGCCTTGGTTTAGTAGGATTTGGTTCTTTCAGTGTTGCTGAAAGAGGCGCCCGTACAGGACGTAATCCTCAAACCGGGAAAGAAATTCAAATCTCCGCCAAAAAGGTTGTGAAATTTAAGCCCGGAAGCGAATTGAATGATTCTGTGAACTAACTTTTCCTTATCGGAGAAGAAAAAAAGAGTACTTATGGTACTCTTTTTTTATATTTTCATTCGTAAATATTATTATTGAGACTGACAGATAATCAGCCTCCTTGTTATTAATTAGTTTCATAGACACAACGAAAGAACAGCGAGCCCCTGTATGGTGTTCGCAACTATTGGACAGGCATCTTTATGTTTCAAAACAACCAAGTTAAAAAGGAAATTTCATTCGCGTGCTCGTAGCAACAGTCTTTGCCTCTCGGTTGTTTAGGTCAGTTTCATAATCGGACTTGGATGTTCCAGTA
>JAITVO010000346.1 GCA_031285765.1 Cytophagaceae bacterium
AACACAAGTCGTTCCTGTCCCCGCCGACTGGTCGGGCGACAGCGTAGAAATCTATCTCGGATTCGTATCCGAAGACGGTAAAGAGGTGTCAAACAGCGTTCATTTGGGAACATTAAACATTGCGTAATGCAGACACACACAGCAAAAGCAGCTCATTCGGGCGACTTTTTTTGAAACTAAAATTTAAAATCAAACAATATGATACCGTCAATAATGAACAAAGATTGGAGTAATTTTACTGCACTCCTTACTGTCTTGGCTGTCCTGTACGCCTGTGTTTTCCTGTCTGTGCTGATAGACCTGTATTTTGGTGTAAAACGCGCCCAAAGGTTAAAAATACTGCGTACAAGTTTCGGCTACCGCCGTACCATTACCAAGCTCACAAGCTATTTCGGGCTGATGCTTATGTTATCCATTGCCGACATTGCGGCAAGCGTAGTATTCAAAATGCCGTACTTTACCGTTATCGGTGCAATCGGCATTGTAATAGTCGAGGCTAAAAGCGTTTTTGAAAACCTCAAGCAGCACGAAAAAGGCGTGGAGGAAGTACAAAAAACGCTGCAAAAACTCTTTGAAAACAGGGAGAGCATACAAGCCCTAATCACATTCTTAAACACCCAAAAACAGGAGGAAAAACCATGCAACCAAGAGGACACCGCAACAACAACCCTTTAAACATTCGCCACAATGCCGATGTTTTTCAGGGCGAAACAAAAGGAAGTGATAAATCATTCAAAACCTTTGTAACGATGCCTTACGGCTATCGTGCTGCATTTGTTACGCTCGGCACATACCTTTCAAGAGGCTGGAACACAATCGAAAAGATTATTGCAAAGTGGGCGCCGCCGATTGAAAACAATACACAGGCATATATTGCCAGCGTTGAAAAATGGTCGGGCGTTCCCCGCAACAAGGTACTGACTGTCGCCGATGGTGCCGACTTCATTATGATTGTCGCCGCAATGAGTTTCGTAGAAAACGGCGTAAACGCCGATATAAACCAAGTCAAAGCAGGCTTTGCCCTGCAAACTAAAATCAACGCGCAATGAAAACAATAATTTTACCCACAGCAGCGATATTGTTGTTGTGCTTTTGCAGTTCCTGCGGCACAACCAAATATGTGCCGGTTGAAACAACCAAAATTGAATATCGGGACCAGCTTGTCCGCGATTCAATTTTCAGCTACGATTCTGTTTTTGTGAAACAAATCACTGACACAGTATTTTTTGAGCGGTACAAATATTTGTACAAAGACAAAATCATTCGGGATAGCATTTTCAAAACCGACACAACTCGCGTTCCCTATCCGGTTGAGGTAGTCAAAGAAGTAAAAGCCCCGCTAACCAGCTGGCAAAACTTTCAAGTATGGTGCGGAAAAATTTTGCTTGTGATTGCTTTGCTTGTCGGTTTGTATTTCATGCTGAAACTGAAAAAACGACTATTTTAAGCCGTTTTATTGTAAAGAGAAAGAGCCGCCACAAGCGGCTTTTTTCGTGCCTTAAACGCCCGAAATATAAGAAACAAGAGCCTGAAAATCATTTTACAATCCATTTCTATAATTGCTTATCAAAAAATATTTATACCTTTGCAACAGAATGTTTTGCATATTATAATTGTTTATTGATTACTTGCAACACATTTGCGACATAAGTTTATAAATCACTGAATATCAATAGCAAGTATCTTTGAGGAAGTGAAGTCGTAGAAACGCATTGCAATGTATCCCTACAAAGATCGTCTGAACCGTGATTTATATGATTTTTGTACATGATTACAATAATCACAATTAGGATACTGATAGGTGCGAAAAATTTTTTCGCCCAATGAAGGTGGACAGAATTATCCAATGCCGTTAAGCGTTGCCCCAGATAAATCTGGGGGCAACACAAGGAAGAAAGCGAAATCTCTGTAAGAGTTTCCCTGCAAATCAGAGATATAAACAGAAAGTCGAAATTACCGCTGATACCGTTTAGCGGCTATAGCTATCTATATACAGACGTCCCTTGCTCGAACAGAATTAAAAATGAAAAAAATCACCGAAGTCTGATAGCGATTGTAGATTTTATACTATCTTGCGCCTCAATTTTTTTTTATGAGTAAGAATAAAACCGTATTTGTGTGCCGAAACTGTGGCAACGAATCGCCCAAATGGATTGGCAAATGTTATTCGTGCGGTGAGTGGAATACTTTTGTTGAGGAAACTGTAATAACCGGAAAGCCGAAAGCAGGCGCAGCACGAGACGGCATTATGCCAAGCAATAAAAAGCCGGTACCGGTGTCGCACGTTTCGGTTGATGAACTGCCGCGTATTGATACAGGAATTAATGAGTTTAATCGCGTTTTGGGCGGCGGACTTGTACCCGGTGCTTTAGTGCTGCTGGGCGGCGAACCCGGCATCGGAAAATCGACGCTGGTGTTGCAAATGGCTCTTCAGCTGAAAGAGCAAACTATCCTTTATATATCGGGAGAGGAAAGTCCACAGCAAATTAAACTTCGTGCCGACCGGCTAAGCGACGTTCTTGGCGAACACTGCCTGATTGCCGGCGAAACCTCCGTTGAACGGATACTGACGCATGTTGAAAACATCAAACCCAGCCTGCTTATTATTGATTCGGTTCAAACGATGGCTTGCGAAAATCTTGAATCGGCTCCCGGCAGTATTTCGCAAATTCGCGAAAGCGCCGCCACCATTATGAGAGTGGCAAAAGAAAAAAACCTACCCGTTCTGCTAATCGGTCATATCACCAAAGACGGCACGCTTGCAGGTCCCAAAATACTCGAACATATTGTAGATGTTGTGTTGCAGTTCGAAGGCGACCGTCATTATATGTACCGAATTTTGCGTTCCGCCAAAAATCGCTTCGGTTCCACTTCCGAAATTGGGATTTTCGAGATGCGAAGCTCCGGGCTTCGCGAAGTATCGAATCCCAGCGAAATGCTCCTTGCGCATCACGACGAACCGATGAGTGGTATTGCCATCTCTGCCGCCGTCGAAGGAATTCGTCCTTTTCTTATCGAAGTGCAGGCGCTCGTAAGTACGGCTGCCTACGGTATACCGCAACGCTCCTCTACCGGATTCGATTTGCGGAGGCTCAACATGCTGCTGGCAGTTCTCGAAAAAAGAGCGGGATTCAAACTTGCGGCAAAGGATGTGTTTCTTAACATTGCCGGAGGTTTGCGTGTAGTTGACCCAGCCATCGATTTGTCGGTAGTTGCAGCTGTGTTATCATCCAATACCGATTTGGCGATACGTAAGGACGTCTGTTTGGCAGGCGAAGTTGGTTTGTCGGGCGAAATACGTCCTGTAACCCGCATCGAACAGCGCATTGCCGAAGCCGAAAAACTGGGTTTTAAAAGCATCGTCATCCCAAAATACGACAGAGGTATTAATTTCGGTAACTTTAAAATTAAAAGCGTTCAGGCAGGAAAACTGGAAGAGGCGTTCAAATATTTGTTTACTTAGAAGCTGATTGAATTAAAAAATGATATGGCGTGTTAGCATAATTATAATTCATCATAAATAAGAGCTATATTCAAGAAAACCAGATATATTATATCGAGTTTCTCGTATCTTGTACATACTCTTCCAAACCCTTTTAAACGACGAAATAATCGCCCTACCTCATTTCTTAGTTTGTAAATTTTCTTGTTGTATTTTCATGGTTTCTTCCTATTAGACTTTGATGGAACAACAGGTTTGAATCCATTCTTTTTTACCGCTTTACGTGTTGCGTCATCTTCATATTCTTTGTCCATAGCCAAGTGTATTTTTGTATAAATATGAGTGTTATGCACATAAAATTCCTAACGTCATTATAAAAAAACGCAGACATAACATTTGTTACCATGAATAATTTCGCGGTTTAACCTTAAAAAATCATTGAGGGTACAAATTACCGGTTTATTTATTTAACTTTGCCGCCGCTTGTTTCACAACAAGTATTATTTAAAAGTCGTATCAACAAAAGAAACTCTAACATTATAATTAGAAATAAAGAGATGGAATTCAAAATTAGCAACATTGCGCTGGCTGACTACGGACGTAAAGAAATAGCGCTGGCTGAAAAAGAAATGCCCGGACTGATGGCGCTTCGCGAAAAGTACGGAAAGCAAAAACCGCTGAAGGACGCTAACATTATGGGGTCGCTGCACATGACGATTCAAACCGCTGTGCTGATTGAAACGCTCGTTGAACTTGGTGCAAACGTGCGCTGGTGCAGTTGCAACATCTATTCGACGCAGGACCACGCGGCGGCTGCCATCGTGAAAGCGGGCGTACCGGTGTTTGCATGGAAGGGCGAAACGCTCGAAGAATACTGGTGGTGTACCGAGCGTGCGCTGGACTTTGGCAATAGCGCAGGTCCCGACCTGATTGTGGACGACGGAGGCGACGCTACGCTGATGATTCACAAAGGCGTTGAAATAGAAAAAGACAGTTCAATCCTCAACAAAGATTACAGCAACGAAGGTGAAGACTTTTTTGAACTGATGAAACTGATGGCGAAACTCCACAAGGCAAATGCCACCCGCTGGACAAAAGTTGCCGCCAACATCAAAGGCGTTAGCGAAGAAACCACCACCGGCGTTCACCGCTTGTATCAGATGATGGAACGCGGCGAACTGCTTTTCCCTGCCATCAACGTAAATGATTCGGTAACGAAATCGAAATTCGATAACCTTTACGGATGTCGCGAAAGTCTTGCCGATGGCATCAAACGCGGAACCGATGTGATGGTTGCCGGAAAAACCGTTGTTGTGTGCGGATATGGCGACGTGGGTAAAGGCTGCGCCCAGAGTATGCGCGGATTCGGCGCAAGGGTTATTATCACCGAAATTGATCCTATCTGTGCGCTTCAGGCGGCAATGGAAGGCTACAAAGTAACTACGCTCGAAGATGTGGTGAACGAAGCCGATATTTTTGTTACTTCAACCGGAAACCGCGACATAATTACCGTTGAGCACATGGTAAAGATGAAGGACACGGCTATTGTATGCAACATTGGCCATTTCGACAACGAAATTCAGGTGGAGAAACTGGCAAAATATCCGGGTGTTGTAGAAATGAACATCAAGCCGCAGGTTGACCAGTTTACGTTTCCTGACGGTCATTGCATTATCCTCCTGTCGCGCGGACGCCTCGTAAATCTTGGCAACGCAACAGGGCATCCCAGTTTTGTGATGAGTAACTCATTTACCAATCAAACGCTGGCTCAATTAGAGTTGTGGACAAATGAATACAAACTTGGCGTTTACACCTTGCCCAAACACTTGGACGAGGAGGTGGCACGCCTTCATCTGTCCAAGTTGGGTGCAAAACTGACTACACTTACCAAAGAACAGGCTGATTATATCGGTGTTCCTGTTGAGGGACCGTACAAATCGGAGCTGTACAGGTATTAATTAAGCGGAGAGCAAAGAAATGAGAGTGGAGAGTGAAGACTTCCCACTCTTTTTTGTTGTATTTTTATTTTGTTGTATAAACATGAGTTTAGGATAAGAAAAATTCAAAGAAAATTGCATAATCGAAGATGTTTAGTTGTATTTGTAGCTGAAACGACAAAGGATAAATTATTTCATTTTGTTTAACGCATGGAAATGTGGACAACCGCAATCTTGATGTAATTAAAGTGTTGATAAAAAAATTTCGGAAAACCTTTCACAGGTAGCGGTTATATTTCACACTCTCTTTTTGAAATGCTTTTTAATAATAATATTCATTTCATAGCTGGTATAAAAAGCACAACTGATGCCGTTTTATGACAAAATAATGTCATGTAAACACTCTATTGTTGAATTAATTAACGACCGACTGGAAAATATTTTTAATGTTGAACACTCTCGGCATCGTTCTTTTCACAATTCTGCAATGAATTTGATTGCGGCGCTTGGTGCATATTTTTTTCGACAAAAAAGTTTTCCCTTGTCTTCAATAATATCAGTACAATCAAATTGCCATTTTAAACTTATTTTAGGTAAGTATGGGGCAAAAATTAATTTACACGCCAAGTAAACCACAAAGAGCACGAAGCTGTTCACAAACGACACTGTGTCTTTGTTGTCCTTGTGCGTTCTTTGTGCACTTTGTGGTAAACGATAGTATCAATTAAATTATGTTGGGGACTTAAAATACAGCATATTCATTTTTTAACAAACTCCATTTTGTGGTTTGAAGCAGCGCAGTATGACTATTCGTATGCGTTTATAGAATAATTGCTCACCCAAAACTCAGGTTATTATTTGAATACAAAATAGCTCAAACAACTTCGCAGTTATTCACGGAAACTTCGGAAACTTCCCAAAATCGGGCTTTCGCTTTTCGAGAAAAGCATTTTTTCCTTCCTGCGCCTCTTCCATAAGGTAGAACATGAGGGTTGCGTCGCCTGCCATTTCCATGATGCCCGTTTGTCCGTCGAGTTCAGCGTTCAAGCCACGTTTAATCATGCGTAGCGCCATCGAACTGCGACTGAGCATAATATTGCACCACTCTACGGTTTCGTCTTCGAGACGTTCGAGCGTTGTTACCTTGTTTACAAGCCCCATTTGCAAGGCTTCAACGGCAGAATACTGTTGGCACAGGAACCATATTTCGCGAGCTTTCTTTTGTCCCACAATACGTGCCAGATACGACGAGCCAAAACCGCCGTCGAAACTGCCAACTTTGGGACCGCTCTGCCCAAAAACAGCATTTTCGCTTGCAACCGTAAGGTCGCAAACCACGTGCAACACATGCCCACCGCCGATTGCGTAACCGTTTACCATTGCTACTACAGGCTTGGGCAGCGTGCGGATACGCTTGTGCAAATCAAGTACGTTGAGGCGCGGTACGCCTGTTTCGTCGATGTAACCACCGTGCCCCTTCACGTTTTGGTCGCCGCCAGAGCAAAATGCTTTGTCGCCTTCGCCGGTGAGGATGATCACGCCAACATTCTGACGTTCACGGCAGGTGTCGAAAGCATCAATCATCTCTTTTACGGTTTGGGGACGAAACGCATTAAAAACCTTCGGGCGATTGATAGTTATTTTAGCAATACCTCCGCATGTTTCAAACTTAATGTCTTCGTAAGTTTTTACGATTTTCCATTCTCGTGTCATATTCGTATGTTTTTTTATGTTTATGGAAACTTATAAAAAAAGCCCGTCTGCTTCTTAAATTTGCTGCTCGTGCTTTTGGATTTTTTGTGTTTTTTATTAGGCATATTCGAAAAATGTAGAAATAGTCATCCATCAAGTTCTTTTGGCTAAAGCCAGATTTGTTTCGTATCTACCCTCTGTTGACTTCAGCCAACGAATAAAATATGTACTATGAAATGACTTTAGCCATATTTATTTCTGCATTTTTCTAAGTTTCATTTGCCGGTTAAAACTGCGGACAAAGGTAAGTATTATTCTGTGTCAAGATAAATGCTTATTTCATTCCCATTAGGCTTCAACCTAACGAAACAGAGATGACTCATACAATACCTGCCAAGTTTGTAAAATAATTCTTCAATACAACTCCGTTTTCAATGTTTGGAGTAAAAACTTCCAGCAGTTTAGGCTTCGACGATTGTGCAAAAAAGGTTTTGAGGGCTTCGGCAAATGAGGCTTCATCGTAGCAAGCGGAACAGGCGAATCCGAAGGCTTCGGCAATGGGCTTACAATGGGCGGTTTGTCGCGTTTCAAAAAAATCTTCGAGTTCATCGGTTTCCATCGGACCCTGCACATAACGGAATATTCCACCGCCGCCGTTGTTGATAACAATAACGCGAAACGATGCGGGCAAGTGATGATGCCACAATCCGTTACTGTCGTACAGAAACGAAAGGTCGCCCGTTATCAGCAGCACAGGTTGCGCCGTTCCAAAAGCGGCGCCCGCAGCTGTACTTACGCAACCGTCGATGCCACTCGTGCCGCGATTGGCAAACCACGTGCGTTCGCCGCTCCAGCCAAATAACTGCGCGTATCGCACAGGAGTACTGTTTCCTAAATGAATAACAGGGTAAGGAATGGTTGTCGCATTCAGTATTTTAAAGAGTTTAAGGTCGCACCACGATAAATTGGCGGTGAAATCGTTGTGAAACCGCGCGGTTATGCACGCTCGCTCTTTCCATGTTTCGTAAAAACGACTGTCGTCAGTCATTTTTTCAGCCACAATGCGCAGAGCGTCTTCGGGCGAGCCTGCAACCATCCTCGTAAGCGAATCGTAGGTATCAACAACCGTTGTGTTGTTGGTAAAATGCCAGTGTTTTTGTGGCTTGACACTTCGTATCAGTTTTTTTATCATTCGCGAAAGCACAGGCGTGTCGAAGGTTATCAGCAAGTCGGGCGAAAACAGTGTGTACTCGCTTTCTTCAATTGCCGATACAATTCGGTCGGTATTTTCGAAAAAACGTGCGTCGCGGATGTTCGATAATGTTTCGGTAACAACCACCGCACCTTTTTGTGCCATCAGCGAAAGCGCGGCGGCGAGCTGTGCATTGGAAGTGTCGGCGCCAACCAGTATCATGATGCGATGGCATGTTTCAATCTCGGCGGTTAAAACATTTATCGCTTTCGCGGATGGCTGCAAATTGTGGGCTATGGCGGTTATTTTATGATACACTTCGCGCGTATAGGTGGTTTTTCCGTAAAGCGGCTCGCGAAACGGAATATTAATATGAACGGGCCCCTGCACATTGCCTGTTGCTGCGATGAATGCTTCGTTCAGCAGACGATTGGCATAACGTAAATCGTCGTTGCCGTCGGTTTCGGGCAGTGTGCACTGAAAGCGGATGAAATTTTGATAGATGCCGTTTTGGCGGATAGCCTGTCCGTCGGCTTGATCAATCATTCGGGCGGGGCGATCGGAAGTGATAACAATCAGCGGCGCTTTTTGATAGTAAGCCTCCGCTACGGCGGGCGCATAGTTCAACGCCGCCGTTCCGCTTGTACAGACGATTGCGACAGGCTTCCGCGATGTTTGCGCCAGTCCCAGCGCAAAATAGGCGGCGCTCCGTTCGTCGGGAATACTCAGACATTTGAACAGTCCACACCCCGAAAACGAGATTATAAGCGGTGCATTGCGTGAACCGGGCGACAGTATAACATGTTTCACACCGTAAGCATGACACACGTTGAGCAAAAGAGCAACGACGGGCTTGCTGGATATGTATTGAGCCATTTTTTGATGATTTTGAGGGGCAAAAGTAAGCAAATAAATGATTGGTAAGTATGTCGCAAGAATTAGTTTAGGCAAATGCAACGTTTGCGTAGAGCATTTTTTGACATCTACTCGCTGATTACTCCCGACCCGATTAATTCATCGCCGTCGTACCATGCTGCAAACTGTCCGGGCGTGATGCCTCGTTGCGGCTCGTCGAATACAATGAACAGTCCATTCGTCCGTTGCATCAAAACACCTGCCTGCAAAGGCTGACGGTAACGGATGCGAATATTCAGCCGCCTTTCAGTGTTGGTGGGAAGTGCAAGGTCGAGGCGTACATGGTGAACTTCACTGCTGTTGATTCGCAAAACTTTTCGGTACAGTCCGGGATGCTCCTGTCCCATGCCCATAAAAACATGATTGGAAACAACGTTGGTACCAATCACAAACAGAGGTTCGGCAAAGCCTCCTATGTTCAACCCTTTTCGTTGTCCAATAGTATAAAAGTGCGCTCCTGTGTGTTCGCCAATCTTTTGTGCGTAATGCGGGTGGAAAGTGCTGGCGTGCGACAGCTCCTCCAAAGTTTCGTCAGTGGGATGGTTCAGCGCTTTGTTCCAATCGCGAACAAACAGTTCGGAATCGGAAGGCACAAGAAAGACATCTCCGCGCTTTGCCGAAAGTTTTTGTTGCAAAAACAGGGGCAAATCCACTTTTCCTACGAAACATATTCCCTGTGAATCCTTTTTATGGGCGGTAACTAATTTCAGTTCGCCCGCAATTCGGCGTACTTCGGGTTTCAGCATATCACCGATGGGAAACAGCGCCTTCTGTAACTGCTTTTGCGAAAGCTGACAGAGAAAGTAGCTCTGGTCTTTATTCGCATCGGAGCCTGCAAGCAAGCGGTAAACAGGCTGCCCGTCAACCATCACATCCTCTTTTCGACAGTAATGACCGGTGGCAACATAATCGGCGCCTAATTTGAGCGCCTCGTTCATAAAAACGTCGAACTTGATTTCGCGATTGCACAGCACATCGGGATTTGGCGTGCGTCCCCTTTCGTATTCCGAAAACATATAATCGACCACCCGTTTTCGGTAAGGTTCGCTCAGGTCAATAAAATGAAATGGAATATTGAGCTTACGCGCCACAGCTTCGGCGTCGAACTTATCGTCCAACCATGGACAGTCGGCTTTCAGCACGCCCGTAGTATCGTGCCAGTTTTTCATAAACAGTCCGAGCACCTCGTAGCCCTGTTCTTTTAACACATAAGCCGCCACGCTTGAATCGACGCCTCCCGACAGCCCAACAACTACTCGTTTCTTTTTATTCACAGCAATTAAGTATTTGAATGTTCCAAAATTTACGTGCCAAAAGTATAGGTTTTATCGCAAAAAAAAGAATTTATTTATTGATGTTTAGGGCAAACGCACTAAATTTTATTACTTCAACTATTTTGTAAAGCAACCGTCCTTCTACCAGCATTTCGTTCCATGCGGGACGGCGGCAAACAGCATATTGTCAATAGAATCGCTACTATAGGGAACCTCTAAAAACTCAAAGTTCGAGGCTTGCGAGGCGATAAAAGCGCAGTTTAATGAACGTAAATGAGCATTTTATCGTCCGAAGCATAACGAAGAAATTGGAGTTTTTAGAGGTTCCCTATAAAGTATGTGTTGCTTAATTATGAACTGTTGCTTAATTATGAGCTGTTACTTATCACTAATCATTAACCATTAATGATGTAAAACGGTAGGCAGCCTTGTTTAGCCTGTCCATAATGGCTGTGCCGATGCCTTCGTCTTTTACTTTCATTGCATAAATCTTTTCGATAGCCGAGTCGTTCTCAAAACCATGAAGCGCAGCAAAAAGATTCGACGCCGACTCAAGCATGTCGCCATTCTGCGAAAGCAGATTTACTTTACAGTTGGCGCCGGCAGGCAAACGCATGGTGTTGAAAAGAATTAATCCCACATAGTTGGGCAACTCGCTAGGCAACTCATCAATCAAATAAAAGGGTTTGTTGGGCGAGTAGTGACTTTTCAACTGTCCGGGAGCATTTACGATTTGCGCAGCATACTCCGAAACAACTTTAACGTCGGGAAAATCGGCAGCAATCTGCGCTTCGGTAATAATGCCGGGTCGAATGATTTCGATTACGTCGGAACATACCGATACAATGGTTGATTCGATGCCGATGTTTGTTCGTCCGCCTTCGATTAAATAATCGACCGCAGTAAGCTGTTCCTTCACGTGTTCGGGCGTTGTGGGACTAAGCCGTCCGAAAAGATTGGCGCTTGGCGCGGCAATGGGGACGCCTGCCTGACGTATCAGCTTCAGCGCAACGGGATGGTTGGGCATTCGTACTGCAACTGTGGGCAAGCCGGATGTTACAATGTCCGGAATACTTTTGCGGCAGTGCGATACAATGGTTAACGGGCCTGGCCAGTATTTTTGAGCAAGCCGGATGATGAGCGGGCTTACGGGACGTTTAAAAACTGTGTGTAAATCGTCAATCGCCGCAATGTGAAGTATCAAAGGGTCGAACGACGGACGCTTTTTTACTTCAAAAATTCGGGCGACTGCTTTGGCGTCTAATCCGTTTGCACCCAGTCCATACACTGTTTCGGTGGGGAAAGCCACAAGTTTACCTTCGCGTATGAGTTTCGACGCGAAAATGGTATCTTTTCCTGATTTTATCATTCGGATAATAATGAATTGTCGTCGTCAGCCAGTTTCCTGCGGTTTATTTCCTGAAGTTCTACTACTCGCTGGTGTACATTTTCGTCGGAAACGGCAAATATTTTTGCGGCAGCCAACGCCGCATTGTCGGGCTCCAATACTACCATTGGACTAACTCCCGAAGGCATCCTAAGGCTTGAATAAACGTCGGCGCCGGCAAATTTGTCGGCATAAGGCGGACAGGCTATAACCGGACGCCACGTTTGCGCGTCGCAAAAGCCGCTTAATGCGTTGCTGCGTCCGGCAACTGTAATAAATACAACATTTTCGTTTTCGTACATCCGGATAATTTCCAGACATTTTAATGGTACTTTGTGCGCCGATGCAATCCGCATCACAGGCGTTAAGCCTAACTTTCGGGACGCATCAGCAATTTTTTTCGACCACTCCAAATCGGCTTTGGAGCCCATCATAATAATAACTTTTGCCATAAATAATTTAGCTATTTTACTGTTGAGAGAAGTTTTAACTGGTAATTTTGGGGCGCAAAAATAACAAAAAGAATTGATTGCAAAATTTATTTTTAATTATTTTACGACTTTGCGGTAATAGATGTTAATACTGCAAACAGAATTGATTTGCGAATAAAAACAACAAGGGGATTAATCCCCTTGTCAATAAATAAAACTGAACAGTTAAAAACAGGAATCCTCTGTTATTTGCAAACCATTTTTGTTTGAGTATAATACTGCAAACACGTATAGCAAAGGCAGGAGTGCTATGACTTGCGTTTCCTGTTCAATCCCAAATATAATAAGATGCAATTATCAATCTTTCTCTTTTTTACCTACCTTTGCACCGTTTTTTTTAATGTATAAAAGTTTATGAGCAATCAACCAGAACTGAGCGAACAGGAGATTATCCGCCGACAGAGTTTGCAGGAACTCCGAAACATCGGCATTGAGCCGTATCCCGCAGCCGAATATTCGGTAACGCATTTTTCGAACGATATTATTAACGGTTTCGACGAAAGTCGCCTGCAGCCGCTCGAAGTTGTGGTGGCGGGTCGCATGATGAGCCGTCGCATTATGGGAAGCGCTTCGTTTGTCGAAATAAAGGACAAACAGGGGCGAGTCCAGATTTACATCCGCCGCGACGATATTTGTCCTGATGATGATAAAACACTTTATAACACCGTATTTAAACGCCTGCTCGATATTGGCGACATCATTGGCGTCAAGGGCTTTGTGTTCAAAACCCAGACGGGCGAAATATCGGTTCATGCACGCGAGTTTGTTGTGCTGTCGAAATCGCTGCGACCGCTGCCCGTTGTAAAGGAAAAGGACGGAAAAGTGTACGACGCTTTTGCCGATCCCGAACAGCGTTACCGTCAGCGTTACGTCGATTTAATCGTAAACGAGGGCGTAATGGACACTTTTGTGAAACGCACCAAAATTATCCACACCATGCGCAACTTTTTTAACGAGCGCGGGTACATGGAAGTCGAAACACCCATCCTTCAGTCCATACCGGGCGGAGCGGCGGCGCGTCCATTCATCACACATCACAACACGCTCAACATGCCGCTTTACCTGCGAATTGCCAACGAACTTTATCTGAAACGCCTTATTGTTGGCGGCTTCGATGGCGTATATGAGTTTGCCAAAGATTTTCGCAACGAAGGCATGGACCGTACCCACAATCCCGAATTTACAGTGATGGAAATATACGTGGCATACAGGGATTACCGCTGGATGATGGAGTTTACCGAAGAGATGCTCGAAAAGGTTGCCATTGCGCTTCACGGTACCACCAAAGTGCAGCTGGGCGACAGTGTGATAGATTATCAGCGTCCGTACAAACGGATTACGATGCTCGACTCCATCAAAGAACATACGGGTTTCGACCTTTCGGGGATGAGCGAAAATGAGATACGCAACGTTTGCCGCCAGCTGAACATCGAAGTGGACAACGCAATGGGAAAAGGCAAGCTGATTGACACTATTTTTGGCGAAAAGTGCGAACATCATTACATTCAGCCCACTTTTATTATTGATTACCCTGTTGAAATGTCGCCGCTGTGCAAAAAGCACCGCAACAATCCCGAACTCACCGAGCGGTTTGAGTTGATGGTAAACGGAAAGGAGCTTGCCAATGCGTACAGCGAGCTGAACGACCCGATTGACCAGTTTGAGCGTTTCCAAGACCAGCTGAAGCTGTCGGAAAAAGGCGACGACGAAGCAATGTTTATCGACATGGATTTTGTAAAAGCCCTTGAATACGGCATGCCGCCCACTTCGGGCATGGGCATCGGCATCGACCGCCTTACGATGTTTATGACCAATCAGGCGTCGATTCAGGAAGTGCTCTTTTTTCCGCAGATGCGTCCCGAAAAAAAGCAGGAAAAGGATTCGGCAGACAAATACACCGCACTCGGCATCCCCGAAGCGTGGATACCCGTACTTCAAAAGGCTGGATTTACCAAAGCTGCCGACTTGCAAAACGCCAATCCCAACAAACTCCATCAGGATTTGTGCGGATTGAACAAAAAGCATAAAATGGGACTCGCAAATCCAAGCAAAGACGACGTTGCGACGTGGATTAATCAGTAAAGGGAACCTCTAAAAACTCAAAGTTCGAGGCTTGCGAGGCGATTCCGAAAAGCAGAAATTTCGATGCGTAGGGGCGACCCTCGCGGTCGCCCTGTTATCATTTGTCGCCCTGTTATCAAAGGTGGATTGTTCCATTGCAGGGGCGACCGAGAGGGTCGCCCCTGCTGAGATGATTTTTATCACTTTAACACAAATTTTTCATTCCACCCCTTGCATATTCCAACAACAGCTCTACCTTTGCAGCCGTTTTTTACAATACAGCGTAATGATTAGTTTAAAAGAAATAGAAATAAACGCCGCAACACCCAGCAAATTTAATACTTTAAATTTAGCAGTTCCGCGTATTCTTTTACACACACACAAACTCGCGCGTATTATACATAATAATTTCTGTAAATTCACATACCGCCATTATTCCATGCAAATGGAATAATGGCGTTCTTTTTTATCCATACAACAACCTTTAATCAATCGTAAAGAAATGAAGATAAAGTATTTTGCGGTGGAAAACACCATGACCGATGCGCCGGACGACTTCCGAATGCAGGTTACCGACTACGAAACCATTACCGAAAAGGAGATTTTTGAGTATGTAACCCGTCCCGGCTCGGGCATAACGCCCGCCGAAGCCAAAGGGAACTACGAAGAGTTTATCGGCGCACACGAGTACTTTCTGGGTCAGGGCTACGGCATCAACACCGAGTTTATCAAAGTTCGCCCCACGTTGCAGGGCACACTACAGGGCAGCAACGACAGCTTTGACCATGCTCGGCACAAAATAAAATTCAGCGTAACGCTCGGCAGGCGCTACAACCGCACGTCGGACAGCGTGAAGGTTGAAAAGATTGCAGCCCCCAGCAACGCCCCCGTGCCGCTTCAGTTGGAGGACATCACTTCGGGCAGCATTAACGACATCCTTACGCCACAAAGTACGGCGGTGCTCAGGGGCGTAAGGCTCAACTTCAGGCAGGACGACCCCGAGCAGGGCATTTTTATTATTGATGCCAGCAAAACGGTTACGAGGGTTGAACGCATCCTGTCGCACACCGGCACACAAATCGTGTTCATTGTCCCCATAAAGATTGAACGTGGCGAGTGCCGGATAGAAGTGAGAATGTTGCCGCATGGCAATAAAAACGTAAGGAAAGGCGTGTTGCCCGACGCTTTGACTGTGGTCGAATAATCCGTCCGACATGCGGGACGGGTACCCCGCATGTCGTTTAGTCCGACCAAAGCACCCGTTTGGTCGGACTAAACGACACACGGGATGGGCATCCCACAACATGCGGGAGGGGTATCCCACATCACGCGGGAGGCAATACTGTTAAGTTATACAGGCTTTTAGCCCGTGAGGGCATAATGAATACTCAAACAGAATTGATTTGCGAATAAAAGCAACAAGGGGATTAATCCCCTTGTCAATAAATAAAACTGGAATCCTCTATTATTTGCAAACCATTTTTGTTTGAGTATAAT